>JAJYAW010000560.1 GCA_021779335.1 Myxococcales bacterium
GCGGGCGGCTGGCGCGGCAGGAAGCGGGCCTCGATCCGGCCGCGGTCGCCGCCGGGGTGGACCGTCAAGGTGAGCCCGCCGGCGCCCGGCGCCTCCAGCGCCGCCACCGCCTGCTCGAGCCCGATCTCGGCGACGCGCCGCCCGCCCATGGCCACGATGAGGTCGCCGGGCTCGACGCCGGCGCGGTGCAGCGCGCGCCCCGGCCGCACCGAGAGGACGCGCAGGTGCGCGCCGCTCGGCACCACCCAGGTGCCGCCGCGCGCCCGGTGCCCGGCCTCGAGCGCGCCGCGCGCCGCCAGCCAGCGCCCCAGCGCCTGGTCCAGCTCGAGGATGTGCCCCTTGAGCCACTCCACCAGCCAGCCCTCGATGAGCTCGACCATCCCCTCGGTGAGCCCGTCGAGCTCGAAGTCGTAGCGGATCCGCCCGAAGGCGCCGGTGAAGGCGGCGTGGGCCGCGCGGTGGTGCTCCGCCGCCGGGTAGCCGGCCCGCTCCATGAGCCGCTCCTCCAGCTCGAAGTGGCCCAGCGCGTCGTCGCCGAGGGCGTCGAGCCGGCGGCGCACCGCCGGCGGGTCCGCCTCGAGGGCGTCGAGCAGCAGGTCCACCTCCTCGAGGAGGGCCTGGTGCTGCTCGTCGATCTCGGCGACGCCGGTGGCGTAGTCGTCGGACCAGCTCAACCCCATGTGAACCCCTCCGCCGGGCCGTCCTCGCCCCGGCCTCCGGCGCCAATGTCGTGCCGCCGCCGCGCGGGGGGAACGTCCCTTTCAGGGGAGGGTCGGGGGCCCCCCGGGGCTGGCTCGGGAAGGGGCCTCCACCTTCGGGTGTTCCGCGTTGACGGGGACCGGGCCCCCCGCATAGCCTGCGCCAGCCCTTTTCCCCGTGGAAATCGAGAGATGGCCGACCAGACCCCCCTGTCCGACGACCTCGGTGCCACCGAGCGTGAGATCATCGCCCACCGGCTCGAGAAGGCCGCCGGCCTGCGTGCGCTGGGGGTGAACCCCTACGGCAACGGCCTCTCCCCGACCCACCTCGCCGCGGACCTGGTGGCCCGCTACGGCGACCTGCCGGCCGCGCAGATCGCCGAGGACCCCGGCCCCTGGTCGGTGGCCGGCCGGGTGCTGGCGGTGCGCGACTTCGGCAAGGCCGCCTTCCTCAAGCTCCAGGACCGCTCCGGCCAGATCCAGGTCTGGGTGAAGAAGGACCGGGTCGGCGAGCGCGACTTCGCCGTCTACAAGCTGCTCGACGTGGGCGACATCGTGGCGGCCACGGGCCCGGCCACCCGCACCAGGACCGGCGAGCTCACCGTGGAGGCGGCCGGCTTCACCATCCTCACCAAGGCCACCCGGCCGCTGCCGGAGAAGTGGCACGGCCTCACCGACGTGGAGCAGCGCTACCGGCAGCGCTACGTCGACCTGGTGGTCACCCCGGGCGTGCGCGAGGTGTTCGTCAAGCGGGCCCGCATCGTCTCGACCATCCGCCGCTTCCTCGACGAGCGCGGCTACCTCGAGGTGGAGACCCCCACGCTCCACAAGCCGGAGGAGGCCGGGGGCGCGGCGGCGCGGCCGTTCGAGACCCACCACAACGCCCTCGACCTCGAGCTCAAGCTGCGCATCGCCACCGAGCTCCACCTGAAGCGGCTGGTGGTGGGCGGGCTGGACCGCGTCTACGAGATCGGCCGCATCTGGCGCAACGAGGGGATCGACCGGCGCCACAACCCGGAGTTCACCACCATCGAGTTCTACCAGGCCTACGCCACCCACCAGGACCTCATGACCCTCACCGAGCAGCTCTTCCACGAGCTGGCGGTGCAGGTGACCGGGGCGCCGGTCATCACCTTCCAGGGCCAGGCCATCGACCTCACGCCGCCGTACCCGCGCGTCTCCATGCTGGCCGAGGGCGCCCGCGCGCTCGGGCTCTCGCCGGAGGACGCGCTGGCCGGACGCGGCCTGGCCGAGGCGCTGGCCCGCGCCGCCGCCCGCGAGCAGGACGGCGCGGACGCCTGGAAGCTGGAGCAGGCGGCCAGGAGGTCGCCCGGCGAGATCGTCGCCGCCGCCTTCGAGGTCTTCTGCGAGCGCCAGCTGCCGAAGGATCGGCCGGCCTTCGTGGTCGACTTCCCGCTGGAGACCTCGCCGCTGTCCCGCCGGCGCGACGCCGATCCGCGGCTGGTGGACCGCTTCGAGCTCTTCGTGGCCGGCATGGAGGTGGCCAACGCCTTCTCCGAGCTCAACGACCCGGCCGACCAGCGGGCCCGCTTCGAGGCGCAGCTGAAGGCCAAGGCGGCCGGCGACGACGAGGCCATGCCCTTCGACGAGGACTTCGTCCGGGCCCTGGAGCACGGCATGCCACCCACCGCCGGGGAGGGGATCGGCGTCGACCGGCTCGCCATGCTGCTGACCGACTCGCCCTCCATCCGCGACGTCATCCTCTTCCCGCTGCTCAAGACGCGCGAGTGAGCGAGGCGCCCGGATCACAGGGGCCCGCGCCCGCCCGGCCGGAGCCGGCCGCCCCGGCCGCCCCGCCG
>JAJYAW010000561.1 GCA_021779335.1 Myxococcales bacterium
TGGCCGCCGTGACCCGCGAGGCGCGGGCCGGCCGCGACCTGCAGCTCCCGCCCGCCGCCGCCGAGATCCACGCCCGGCTCACCGGGCGCGGCGTCGAGGCCGCGCTCGCCGAGGGGCTGGTCCGCTCCGCGCTGGAGGCGGCCGGCCCCGACGCCGGCGCCATCCTGGCGGTGGTGCGCGACCTGCTCGGCGAGCGGCTCATCCCCTGCCGCGCCCCCTGGCTCCACGACGGGCGCCACGTCATCGCCGCGGTCGGCCCCACCGGCGTGGGCAAGACCACCACCCTGGCCAAGATGGCGGCGCGCGCCATCCTGGAGGCCAAGAAGCGCGTCGCCTTCGTGACGCTCGACACCTACCGGATCGGCGCCACCGAGCAGCTGGCCCGGTACGGCGAGATCATGGGCGCGCCGGTGCTGGTGGCCCGCGACCGCGGCGAGCTGGCCCGGGCCATGGAGCGCGTGGCCGACGCCGATCTGGTCCTGGTGGACACCGCCGGCCGCTCCTCCCCGGAGGACGTGGCCCGCCAGGCGGCCCTGGTCCGGAGCGTCCCGCGGGTCCAGCTGCACCTGGTGGTGAGCGCCGCCACCGGCGCCAGCGAGCTGGCGGCCGTGGCCGACCGGTACCGCGCCCTCCAGCCGGACCGGCTCGTGCTGTCGAAAGTGGACGAGGCCGCCGGTCCCGGCGGTATCCTCTCGGCGTCGGTCCGGATCTGCCGCCCCATCAGCTGCGTCGCCGATGGCCAGCGGGTCCCGGAGGATCTCCACGCCCTCACCGGCCCCCAGCTCGTCGAGCTGGTGGTCGGGCACGATGAGGCACCGTAGGAAAGGAGCCGTATGGCGGATCAGGCAGCAGGCCTCCGCGACCTCGTGGGGCCGCCTCGCGCGCCGCGCCCGCCGCTGCGGGTCATCGCGGTCACGAGCGGCAAGGGGGGCGTCGGCAAGACCCACGTGTCGGCCAACCTGGCGGTGCTCGCCGCCAAGGCGGGGCGCCGCGTGCTGCTCATCGACGCCGACCTCGGCCTCGCCAACGCGGACATCGTGCTCGGCATCTGCCCGACCCGGCACCTGGGCCACCTGCTGGACGGCAGCGCCACCGCCGCCGAGGTCCTCACCGAGGGGCCGCACGGCGTGCGCGTGCTGGGCGCCTCCTCGGGCGTCCAGGAGCTCACCCAGCTCTCCGACGAGCAGAAGCTCCGGCTCATCACCGCCTTCGAGGAGGCCGAGGCCCAGTTCGACCTCGTGCTCCTGGACTGCGGCGCCGGCATCGGCGACAACGTCCTCTTCTTCGCGGGGGCGGCCCAGGAGGCGCTGCTGGTGGTCTCGCCGGAGCCCACCTCGCTGTCCGACGCCTACGCCACGGTCAAGGTCCTCTCGCAGCAGGCCGGGGTCGCCTCCTTCGCGGTGGTGGCCAACCAGGCCGCCGACTTCCAGGGGCGCGACGTCTTCCGCCGGCTCACCCAGGTGACCGAGCGCTTCCTGCCGGCCCGGCTCACCTACCTGGGGCACGTGCCGCGGGACGAGAACCTGCAGCGCGCCGTCCAGGTGCAGCAGCCGGTGGTGGACCTCTACCCGCGCTCGCCCGCCAGCCGGGCCCTCCAGGTCCTGTGCGACACCCTGCTGGGAGCGCCGCCGCCGGCGGCGCTCCACGGCGGCGTGAAGCTCTTCTGGCAGCAGCTCCTCAGGGAGCGCGACCAGCCCGCCTGACGCCATGAACCGCGCCGTGTCCAAGTACGGGGGGACCGCCGGGAGCGACCCGGAGCGCGAGCTGCTGCTCCGGCACGGCCCGATGCTGGACCGGACGGCGCGCCGCCTGGCGGCCCGCACCGGCCACGCGGTGTCCCCCGAGGACCTCTGGTCGGCCGGCGCCATGGGGCTCATCGAGGCCTCGCGGCGCTTCGATCCGGGCCGCGACGTCAAGTTCGAGACCTTCGCCGAGCACCGCGTGCGCGGCGCCATGGTCGACGAGATGCGCCGCATGGACCACCTGCCGCGCCGGCTCCGCGACCAGGCCGACAAGGTGGAGCGGGCCCACGGCAAGCTGGGGCAGCAGCTCCAGCGCGAGCCGACCGTCGAGGAGGTGGCCGGCGCGGTGGGCGGCGAGCTCGAGGACGTCATGGAGGTCATGCAGCTCCTCCAGCCGGCGGTGCCGGTGGCCGAGGAGATCGCCGCCAGCGGGGAGCTGCCCGCCGACGTCCGCTACGACCACGCGGAGCGGCAGCGCGCCTTGGCGCGCGCCATCGGCGAGCTGCCGGAGCGGCTGCGGATCCTGCTGGCGCTCTACTACGAGGAGGCGCTCACCTACCGCGAGATCGCCAGGATCCTGGGCGTCTCCGAGCCGCGCGTCTGCCAGCTCCACGCCGACGCCATGAAGCGGCTGCGCGAGGCGCTGCGGCCGGCCTGACGCCCGCCGATGGAGGGCCCACGAGGAGGGCCGACGGCCGGGCCCGGCGGCGCCCTACCCCGCGAGCACCCCGTGCACCTCGAGCAGGCAGGCCAGCCGGCGCCCGGCCCGCCCGCCC
>JAJYAW010000562.1 GCA_021779335.1 Myxococcales bacterium
CGGGGTGCGCCCCTGCAGCACCACCTCGCCGGCGGTGAGCGGCCAGATGGAGTCCACCTGGTCCCGCTGCGGCACGTAGCCGATGCGCACCGGCCGCGGCAGCTCGCGGCGCCCGCCCAGCAGCGAGAGCGCCCCGAGCAGCGACCGCAGCAGCGTGGTCTTGCCACCGCCGTTGGGGCCGACCAGCGCCAGGAAATCCCCCGCCTCCACCTCCAGCTCGACGCCGGACAGGATGGCCCGGCCCCCGTGGCCGATGGCGGCCCCGCGCAGCGCCACCAGCGGCGCGGCCGCGCGCGCCGCCACCTCGGCCGTGACGGCCTCGAGGGCGCCGCTCACTTGAGCGCCCCCACCACCCGCTGCACCACCAGGTCCATGTAGGCGAGGTAGCTCCGGGCGGCCGGGTCGCCGCCCACGTCGCCCGGCAGGGTGACCTGCTTGGCCCCCGAGAGCCGGGCCACCAGCTCGTCGGAGCGCGTGTCGTAGTAGTTCTCGCAGAGGATGGCCTTCACCCCCTCGCGCCGGGCCAGCGTCACCATGGCGGCCAGGTGGGCCGGCGTGGGGGGCGTGCCGGGGCGCGGCTCGAGCTCGCCGGCGCTCACCAGGCCCGTCCAGTCGAAGAAGTAGGTGAGCGTCCGGTGGTGGTCGAGGAGCTTCTCCCCCGCGAAGGGCTTGAGCTCGGCCCGCCAGCGCGCCAGGTCGGCCTCGAGCCGGCGCGAGAAGTCGGCGGTGCGCGCGGCGTAGACGGCGGCGCCGGCCGGATCGAGCTCGGTCAGCTTGGCCGCGATGGCCTTGGCCACCAGGAGCGCCCGGGTCGGGTCGGTGAGGAAGTGGGGGTTGCCGCCCGGGTGCAGGTCGCCCACGCTCCGGTCCACCGGGCCGGTGGGCACGTCGAGCACCGGCACCACGCTGGCGGCGGTGAAGCGGCGCGGCCCCCCCGGCTGGATGGCGGCGTTGCGCGACTGGTTGACGAGCGGCGGCAGCCAGCCGATCTCCAGCTCCAGGCCGACGTCGACGAGCAGGTCCGCACCGCGCAGCTTGACCGCCAGGATGGGGTTGGCGTCCACGAAGTGCGGGTCCTGCACGCCGCGCGAGAGGCTCTCGACCTGGACCCGGTCGCCGCCCACCTCGCGGGCCAGGGCGGCCAGCCCCTCGACGGTGGTGACGACGTGCAGCGGCGCGGCCGCGGCGCGGCCCGGCAGGGCCGCCGCGGCGAGGAGGGTGAGCGCGCCCAGCAGGGCGAGCGCGCGGGGCGGCGGGGAGGTGCGGCGGGGCGGGCAGGTGGGGCGCATGGGGGGCTCCGGCTAGAAGGGGTGGGCGCCGTGGGCGCCGATGATGAACTCGTAGTGGAGGATGGTCTCCCAGCCCGCCGGCGCGCCGGGGCGCTGGTCCAGCGACACCTGCAGGCCGACGCGCTGGAACTCGGTGCCGAACCAGTTGCCCACCGCCGACCAGCGCCGCTCGCTGCCGGGCGCGAAGGGCGACGGGTCGGCCGGCCCGCCGGCCACCGGGGCGCGGTCCCAGCGGACCCCGTAGCCCCACCACTCGTCCTGGCGCCAGAAGAGCTGGGCGTAGGCGCCCCAGCCGTCCGGGCCGCCCTCCCCGGCCGCGGCCAGGCCGCGGAAGCGGCGGGCGAAGGCCTCGCCCTGCAGCGTCAGGTAGGCCCGGCCGGCCGGCGGCCGGTACTTGACGAAGAGGTCGGCGCCGCCGAGGTCGCGGAAGGCGCCGGTCCCCTCGTCGCGCCGGGCGGCCGAGAACCCCAGGCCGAGGGTGGCGTCGTCGGAGAGCGCGAAGAACTGGGCCAGCCGCGCCGTCCCGGTGAGCCGCTGCGCCTCGCCCTGGTAGGGGGCGGTGGACTGGGCCGCGAGGTGGAGCTCGGCGAACCAGGGCAGCGGCGCCAGCCAGCTCGCGTCCACGCCGGGCCCCGCCAGCTTCTCGTTGCCGACGATCCGGTCGTGCGCCAGCGGCGCGTCGAGGAAGTCCCAGGTGTGCGGGTGGGTGGCGTTGAGCCGGCCCAGCGGCGTGAAGAAGCGGCCGGCCCGGAGCTGGAGGCCGGCGGGGAGCGAGAGGGTGGTGGCGTAGGCCTCCTCCACGGTGACGTCGGCCGGCGTGAAGGAGATGAAGACGTCGGCCCGGACGTAGGGGTCGACCACCGCCTGGAGCCCCAGCTCCAGCTCCTGGAAGAGGAAGGTCGGCTTGCCGGCCGGGCCGGTCGGGCCGCTGCGGGGCGACAGGCCGGCGGCGTCGGAGCTGTCGTGGACCGCCGCGAAGCTGCCGATGGCGGAGATGTCCGGCAGGAGCAGGACGCGGGAGAGCGCGCCCGCCCCGCCCAGCGGGGCCGCCGTCGCGCCGGCCCCCGCCGCGCCCGCCCCCGAGATCGGCGCGGCCGCGGGGCCCTGCGGCGCGGCCGGCTGGCTCCCGAGCTCCTTGGCGATCTGGGCCTCCAGCCTGGCCTGCTCGTCGTCCTTCGGCGCCTCCCCGGCCCGCGCCGCGGCGGGGGCCAGGCACGACACGGC
>JAJYAW010000058.1 GCA_021779335.1 Myxococcales bacterium
TTGCCGCGAGCCCACCAAGGCGCGCCGGGCGGGGGTGTGTCCGCGGCCCGATCAAAGGATGATCTGGCAGGTGAATCGACCGCGCGGGATGGCGATGGCAGTGCAGCCGACGGCTGGCGTCGGGCTTAAGTCGTTCTCGCCCTTCGCTCTCGGTGGCCTCAGAGTGCCATGAATCGAGATGTACTCTCGGTCGACGCGGTCCGGTCGACCCGGTCGGCGGGGAGACTCTGGGTCGGCGGGAAGCAGGTCCCGACATCGTCCGATTTCTGGACGGAGGATCGCCGGCTGCTACGCTCCTGAAAGTCGGCCCATGTCCTCGTACCGTAAGCGAAAAGTGCTCTGGCTGCTCTCCGCCGTGGCCGTGGCCGCGGCCGCCGCGGTCGCCTTCGATGGCGAGGGGCTCCGGAAGTACCGGCTCATGCGAGAGCAGGCGGCTCAGCTCCGCTCCGAGAACGCCGAACTGGAGGCCGACATCGCCCGGCTCACGCGGGAGGCGCAGGCGCTGAGCCACAACCCCGCCGCCATGGAGCGCGCCGCCCGTGAGGAGCTGCGCTACGTGCGGCCCGGGGAGTTCGTCTATCGCCTCGACGCCCAGCCAGGAGCGACCCCGTGAGCCCCTCCGCCCTCCCGCCCCTCCCGCCAGCCCGCGCCCCCGTCGGTTCCACGGCCACCGTCCAGGCCCGCCTGGCCCAGCAGCGGCCGCGTCCCCTCCTGGTCCGCCTCTACGCCGCCGTCCTCGGTGACATCGGCCTGGCGGGGGCGCCGGCCCGCCGCCGCCTCGGGCGCTTCCTGCTGCGCAGCGTACCTGCCGCGACGGTGGTGGGCGCTTCGACGCTCCTGGTGCTGCGGCTCCTGCAGGGGCCGCTCCTCACCTGGCCGCAGGCGGGCGCGCTCGGGGTGCTCGCGCTGGTGGTCGCCGCGGTGGCCTGGCGCCGGGGCGCCGGGGCCGCCTCCGGCCAGGCGGCCGGCTACCGGGAGCAGCTGGAGCTCGGCGCGCTCTTCGTGGTGGCCTCGCAGGCGCTGGTGCAGGCCACCCACGGCGGCGTGGGCGAGCCGGCGCTGCAGCCGGCCGTCTACCTGGTGATGGCCTTCCTGGTTGCCTTCCTGGCCCGCCCGGTGGGGCTGGTCCTCGTGCTCCTGGCGGTCGGGCTGGAGGCGGCCGCCTGGTGGCGGGCCGGGGCGCGGCTGGAGGCGCTGGCGCCGCTGCTCGCCCACGCCGGCTTCCTGCTCCTCTTCTCGCTCCTGTACCACGCGGTGCTGGCGGCCCGGCTCGCGGCGAGCCAGCGCGCCGAGCAGGCCGCGGTGAACCAGCGCCTGGCACAGATCGAGGAGCGGGCGCGCGAGTACCGGCTCCTCACGCCCGGCAGCGGCGGCGACACGGCCGAGGCGGCCCGGCGCTCCACCGAGGCCTCGGTGGTCGAGATCGAGGCGGCGGTGCGGGGCGCCCTCGAGGTGGCCGAGGTCGCGCTGCGCAGCCACACCTGCGCGGTCTTCCTGCTCTCCGACGACGACCGGCGGCTCACGCTGCGCGACGTCCGCACCCACGGCGACGCGGTCACGCCCGAGCCCCTGCCGGCCGGGGAGGGGGCGCTGGGCGGGGTGGTGAAGCGGCGCGCACCGCTCCGGCTCCAGGGGGACGTCAAGGCGGCCAGCTACTACCTGGACGGCACGCGCCCCGGCGCGCTGCTGGCGGTGCCGCTGGTGGACCGGCGGGGCGGCCACGTCCGCGGCGTGCTGGTGGCCGACCGGCTGGAGCAGCGCCCCTTCACCGAGGAGGACGAGCAACTCCTGGTGACCCTCTCCTCCGAGATCCTGCGGGCCGTGGCGGCCGAGCGGCTCCTGGGCGGCATGAAGAGCTCGCGCGACGAGTGGGAGCGGTTCTTCCAGGCGCTGGAGCGGCTCAACAAGGCCACCAAGCTGGCCGACGTCTTCGACGCCACGCTCATCGAGGCCCGCTCCATGGTGCCCGGCGCCTGCTTCGGCGCCATCACCGTGGTCGAGCCCGGCGAGGAGGCGCCGCGCCACCGCGTGGCCCGCACCTGGTCGGCCGAGGGGTGGAAGGGCCCGCCGCCGGCCGAGGGGCTCACCTTCGACGGCGAGGGCGGCAGCCTGGTGGCCTCGGCGGTGCGCCTGGAGGCCAGCCTGCCGGGCAAGGACCTGGACCCGCAGAAGGCGGTGGTCTTCGACGCCGCCTACCGGCTGCGCGGCCTCCTGGCGCTCAAGGTCATCCCGCTCCGCGCCGAGCCGCTCAAGGCGGGCGATCCGGCCGTGCTGGGCACCCTGGTCCTCGGCTCGACGGAGGCCGGCGTCTTCGATCAGGAGCGGATGCGCCAGCTGGAGTTGGTGGCGCTGCAGGCGGGGGAGTCGGTGCTGCGGGCGCGCCTCTTCGACGCCACCGAGCGGCTGGCCACCACCGACGGGCTGACCGGCCTGACCAACCACCGCACCTTCCAGGTGCGGCTCGACGAGCACCTGCAGTCGGCCCAGCGCTACGGCCGCAAGGTCTCGGTCATCCTCTGCGACATCGATCACTTCAAGTCGGTCAACGACACCTACGGCCACCCGGTGGGCGACCAGGTCCTCAAGGGCGTCGCCCGGGTGCTGGCCAAGGAGGCGCGCACCACCGACGTGGTGGCGCGGTACGGCGGCGAGGAGTTCGCGGTGGTCATGCCGGAGACGGACACGGCGGGCGCCATGGTCATCGCCGAGCGCATCCGCGAGCGCATCGGCAAGATGGTCACCGAGACCGAGCAGGGCCCCCTCAAGGTCACCATGTCCCTGGGCGTGGCCACCTACCCGCAGGACGCCGAGCTCAAGGCCGCGCTGGTGGAGCGGGCCGACGGGTGCCTCTACCACGCCAAGCGCCACGGCCGGGACCAGTGCGTCTCGGCCTCCCAGCTCGAGAAGCCCCGGCGCGCCTCCGCCTGAGGGACCGCGGCGGTTGGCTGGCCGTTCCGGGCTGCCGCCTGCTACACTTCACGCCGTCCGCCCTCCCGGCGGCGCGAGGTGCGGGCCCGGCGTGAAAAAGAACTTCGTCCTCGACACCAACGTCCTGCTCCACGACCCGCGCAGCCTCTACGGGTTCGACGACAACGACGTGGTCGTGCCCATCCACGTCATCGAGGAGATCGACAACTTCAAGCGCGATCTCTCCTCGCTGGGGCGCAACGCCCGGCAGGTGTCGCGCTCCCTCGACGAGTTCCGCCTGGCCGGCAAGCTGCGCGAGGGCGTCTCCATCGGGGAGGGCAAGGGGAAGATCCGGGTCCTGACCGCGCCCCGCCGCCTGCCGCCCGAGGTGGGCGACGGCCACGTCATGGACGACAAGATCCTGGCCGTGGCGCTCGACGTCCTGGAGAAGGAGCCGGGGACGCCTTGCGTCTTCGTCACCAAGGACACCAACCTGCGCATCCGCGCCGACGCCCTCGGCCTGCACGCCGAGGACTACGACGTGGAGGGGGTGCAGATCGACGAGCTCTGGAGCGGGGTGGCCGAGATCGACGTCGACCCCGAGGTGGTGAACGAGTTCTACGCCTCCGGCGCGGTGGCCTGCCCGGCCGGCGTCGAGCAGCCGCCGCCCAACGCCTTCGTGGTGCTGCGGGACCGCCAGAACCCGCAGCACAGCGCGGTGGGGAAGTACTCGGCGGCCCGCGGCACCTTCGTCCAGCTCATCAAGACGCCCAAGGAGGGCGTGTGGGGCATCCGGCCGCGCAACAAGGAGCAGTCCTTCGCGCTCGACCTCCTGCTCAACGACGAGATCCGGCTGGTCACCATCGTGGGCAAGGCGGGCACCGGCAAGACGCTGCTGGCCATCGCGGCCGGCCTGCAGAAGACCATGGAGGACGCCGTCTACCAGAAGCTGCTGGTGTCACGTCCCATCTTCCCGCTCGGCCGCGACATCGGCTTCCTGCCGGGCTCGGTGGAGGAGAAGCTCAACCCCTGGATGCAGCCCATCTTCGACAACGTCGAGTACCTCATGAACCTGTCGCGCTCGGAGAAGAAGGCCGGCCGCGGCTGGCACGAGCTGATGGACCTCGGCATCCTGGAGATCGAGCCGCTCACCTACATCCGCGGCCGCTCCATCCCCAACCAGTTCATGATCGTGGACGAGGCCCAGAACCTGACGCCCCACGAGGTGAAGACCATCATCACGCGGGCCGGCGACGGGACGAAGATCGTGCTGACCGGCGATCCCTACCAGATCGACAACCCCTACGTGGACCAGACCAACAACGGCCTGATCCACGTGGTCAACCGCTTCAAGAACGAGCGGCTGGCCGGGCACATCACCATGTCGAAGGGGGAGCGGTCGCCGCTGGCCGAGCTGGCGGCCAACCTGCTCTGACCGGCGGGCCGGGGGGCCTCCTGGTGGCGGCCGCCTACGCCGCCGCCGTCCCGAAGTCGACGATCTCGACGGGGTTGGCGGCCATGCCGAAGGTGACCTCGTCGCGCCAGCCCTCGGCGTCGCCGCCCACCTGCAGCGGCATGGGGCGCTCGAAGCGGAGCGCCACCCGGTCGGCGTGGAAGTCGAGCAGCCCCTCGTGCGCGAAGTCACCCGACCAGATGCGGTGCAGGTTGAGCACCAGCGTGGCCACGCCGATGGTGCTGGCGACCCGGAGCTGCATCATCCCGCCGGCCTTGTCGGCCCAGGGGAAGACCTTCAGCCCGAGCCCGTAGTAGGGCACGGTGCTGGCGGCGGCCATCATGCAGGGGCCGGCGTAGAGCAGCTCGCCGTGGGCGATGGCGGGGCCGACCCGGCGCCCGGCGGCGTCGAGCCGCCAGGCCGGGCGGCCGGCGTTGACGATCTCGCAGTAGCTGGGGCGGCGCTCCAGGAGGGCTCGCGGCGCGGAGCGGAGCGCGGCTGCCAGGCCGTAGCCGGTCAGCCCCATGCCCAGCCCCTGCAGCGGCGTGCCGGCCAGCCTGTCCTTCAGCCAGAGGTAGTCGTTGAGCACGGCCGCGTCGACGCCCACCCCGGCAAAGGGGGTGCGCCGGCCGTCGCAGGTGACGAGGTCGAGCCGGCGGGACCCCTGCACCTCGCCGGAGACGAAGCGGGCCAGGTCCTCGGCGTGGCGGCGCGGCGTGGCGCCGACCATCTCGGCCACGGCGTTGCCCGTGCCCAGGGCCAGCACGCCGAAGCGGGGCGGACGGGCGCGGCGCCGCTCGGAGGCCTCCAGGATGCGGTTGACCCAGGAGACGAAGGTGCCGTCGCCACCGCCGGTGAAGACGGTCCGGTAGCGGCGGGCCACCACGCGGTCGGCGATCTCGGCGGCCTCGTCGTGGCTGCGGGAGAGGAACAGGTCCTCGGGCGGGACCACCAGCGAGAGCGCGCGCCGGACCGCGTCGTTGACCGCCTTGGCCCGGGCGTTGAGCAGCACGGCCACGCCGCCGACCGGTGAGAGCTGCCCACCCGGCTCGAGCCGCGCCGTGCTGTCGATCAGCCTGAGCATGAAGGTCCCGAGATCACCGCGACAGGAATGCCCCGATCAGGGAGCAAGCGCGGTGCCACGGCGCGTCAGAGGAAAAAGCCCTGTGTTCTCGGTCGGTGCGTCCCCAGAACAGGGGTCCTGTCACGTCCGTGTGGCGGAAAGCCAGGGTGCCGGGTGCGTAGACGGCTTCGCACCCGGCGAAGGGAGAGGAAATCTCAACTGGGACATTTGACAGGTCTCGGCGGGTACTTAGGTTCGCCGCAGACCACGGAGGGTCTAAGCACATGGGCAAGATCATCGGCATCGACCTCGGCACCACCAACTCGGTCGTCGCGGTCATGGACGGCAAGGACGCCGTCGTCATCTCCAACGAGGAGGGGTCGCGCATCACGCCGTCGGTGGTGGGCTACGCCAAGGACGGCGAGCGGCTGGTCGGCCAGGTGGCCAAGCGCCAGGCCATCACCAACCCCGAGAAGACCGTCTACAGCATCAAGCGCTTCATGGGTCGCCGCTACGGCGAGGTCAGCGAGGAGTCGAAGCGGGTCCCCTACAAGGTGGTCGAGGGGGCCAGCGGCGACGCCCGCATCGACATCGACGGCAAGCAGTACAGCGCCCCGGAGATCAGCGCGCAGGTCCTGCTCAAGCTGAAGCGGGCCGCCGAGAACCACCTGGGGGAGAAGGTGACCGACGCCGTCATCACGGTGCCGGCCTACTTCAACGACGCCCAGCGCCAGGCCACCAAGGACGCCGGCGAGATCGCCGGCCTCAACGTCCGCCGCATCGTCAACGAGCCGACCGCTGCGGCGCTGGCCTATGGCCTCGACAAGAAGAAGAACGAGAAGATCGCCGTCTACGACTTCGGCGGCGGCACCTTCGACATCTCGGTGCTCGAGGTGGGCGAGAACGTGGTCGAGGTGCTGGCCACCAACGGCGACACGCACCTGGGCGGCGACAACATCGACCAGAAGATCATCGACTGGCTCATCGCCGAGTTCAAGAAGGACAGCGGCCTGGACGTCTCCAAGGACAAGATGGTCCTGCAGCGGCTCAAGGAGGCCGCGGAGAAGGCCAAGATCGAGCTCTCCTCCACCCTGGAGACCGAGATCAACCTGCCGTTCCTGACCGCCGACCAGACCGGCCCCAAGCACCTGGCCGTCAAGCTCTCCCGCGCCAAGCTCGTGCAGCTCGTGTCGGACCTCATCGAGCGCTCGATGGAGCCGACCCGCAAGTGCCTGGCCGACGCCAAGCTCTCGCCGCAGCAGATCGACGAGGTGGTCATGGTGGGCGGGCAGACCCGCATGCCCGCCATCGTCGACGCCGTGGCGGCCTTCTTCGGCAAGAAGCCCAACCAGACCGTCAACCCGGACGAGGTGGTGGCCATCGGGGCGGCCGTGCAGGCCGGCGTGCTCTCCGGCGAGGTCAAGGACATCCTGCTCCTCGACGTGACGCCGCTCTCGCTGGGCGTGGAGACGCTGGGCGGGGTGATGACCAAGCTCATCGAGCGCAACACCACCATCCCCTGCAAGAAGTCGGAGACCTTCTCCACCGCCTCGGACAACCAGACCTCGGTGGAGATCCACGTGCTGCAGGGCGAGCGGGAGATGGCGCGCGACAACCGGCCGCTCGGCAAGTTCCACCTGGAGGGCTTGCCCCCGGCGCCCCGCGGCGTGCCGCAGGTCGAGGTGACCTTCGACATCGACGCCAACGGCATCCTCAACGTCTCCGCCAAGGACAAGGGGACGGGCAAGGAGACCAAGATCACCATCACCCACAGCTCGGGCCTCGCCAAGGACGAGGTGGAGAAGATGGTGGCCGACGCCCACTCGCACGAGAGCGAGGACAAGAAGCGCCGCGAGGAGGTCGAGCAGCGCAACCGGGCGGAGAACCTGGCCTACCAGATGGAGAAGCTGCTGAAGGAGAACAAGGAGAAGCTGGGCGCCGAGACCGCCAAGGAGATCGAGGAGGCCGTGGCGGCCGTCCACGCCGTCCGCGAGAAGGGGACGCCCGAGGAGGTCAAGGCGGCCGCCGAGCGGCTCGAGAAGGCCAGCCACAAGGCCGCCGAGGAGCTCTACAAGACCGCCGCCCCGCCGCCGGGCGGCGGCCCCGACGCCGGCCAGGCGTCCCCGCCGCCGGCCGGCGAGGCCAAGAAGGACGACGTCGTCGACGCCGAGTTCAAGCAGGTCTAGTCGCCTGTCCAGGCTCCGCTCGGGCCCGCGTCCCCTCGCTTTCCGGGGGCGCGGGCCTTACCATGCTGCGGCCCGTGCGCCTCGTCGTCCTCTCCCGCTCTCCCAGGCTCCACACCACCCGCCGCCTCGTCGAGTCGGCGCGGGCGCTGGGGCACGAGCCGCGGGTCGTCGACCCGCTGGAGGTCGAGCTCGGCCTCGGGGGCGAGGCCCCGGCGCTCTACTGGCGCCGGCGCGGCTTCCCGGCCGCCGACGTGGTCATCCCGCGCATCGGCCCGTCCATCCACCAGTACGGCCTCTCGGTCCTGAAGCAGCTCGAGCTCAAGGGCGTGCCGCTGCTCAACGGCTCGGGGGCCCTGGCCGCCAGCCGCAACAAGATGCGCTGCCTGCAGCTCCTGGCCGCGGCCGGCGTGCCGGTGCCGCGCACCGTCATGGCCAGCGATCCGTCCGGCCTGGAGGAGCTCGTCAAGCTCGTGGGCGGCGTGCCGGTGCTGGTGAAGCTCCTCTCGGCCGACGGGAAGAGCGGCGTCATGGTCTGCGAGAGCCTGCAGTCGCTGGAGGCGGCGCTGGAGGCCATCCTCGGCCTGGGCCAGAACATCGTGGTGCAGCAGTACCTGCAGGGCGGCCGCGGGAGGGAGCTGCGCGCGCTGGTGGTGGGCGGGAGGGTGGTGGCGGCCCTGCGCCGCCAGCGCCGGCCGGGGAGGGGCGGCGCGCCGCAGACCAGGGCCCGCTTCCGGGTCGCCGAGCTGTCCGCGGAGCAGGAGCGGCTGGCGGTCGAGGCGGCCCGGGTCCTCGACCTGCAGGCCTGCGCCGTCGACATGCTGGACGTGACGGGCGGGCCCCGGGTCTTCGAGGTGAACGGGTCGCCCTCCATCCGCGACGCCGAGGCGGCCTGCGGCGTCGACGTGGCCCGCCTGGTGGTGGAGCGGGCCGTGGCGCTGGCCGGAGGCTGAGCGCCGACCGCCCCGGGTCGGACGCCGGGCGCTTGAATCGGTGGTCGTCCCCGCCCGTCCCTGGTATGGAACGGCCTCACGAGGAGGTCCCACGCATGCGTCTCGTCGTCGCCCTCGCCGTCGCGCTCTGCGCCCTGGTCGCCCGGGCGGCCGATCCGGCCGCCGAGGCCGCCCGGAGCTACCGCCTGGAGGCCTCCGCCTCGCCGTCGACCCTCAAGGCCGGCGGGGCCGGCGTGCTTCACCTCGCCATCGAGCCCGGCCCCGGGACTCACGTCCACCCGCAGGCTCCGCTCAAGGTGACGCTCTCGGCCACGCCCGGCCTGGTCCTCTCCAAGGCCCAGCTCGGCCGCGCCGACCTGGCGGACCCGAAGGCCGCAGCGCCGCGCTTCGAGGTGCCCTTCAAGGCGACCGCCGCCGGCGCGCAGGTGGCCACCCTCAAGGTGGACTTCTTCATCTGCAGCGACGCCTGGTGCGTCAAGCAGGCGCGGGACGTGAAGCTCCCCGTCGACGTGAAGTGAGGACGGCGCCGCGTGCGCGTCATCTTCGGCGTCAACCCGGTGAGGGAGCTGCTGCGCGCCGGCGGGGAAGGGCTCGACGAACTGTGGCTCGCCGAGGGGGCCCGCTCTCCCGCGGTGGAGGAGCTCGAGCGCAAGGCCCGCGATTCGGGCGCCCGGGTGAAGCACGCGCCCCGCCCGAAGCTCGACCGGCTCGCGGGGGCGGATCGGCACCAGGGGGTGGTGGCGGTCCTCTCTGCCGACTTTCGCTATGCCGAGGTGGGCGATATCCTCGCCAGAGCCAAGTCCCGAGGGGAGCCCCCCTTGATGGTCATTCTCGACGGGGTGGAGGACCCCCAGCACCTCGGCGCGATCGCACGCTCGGCCGTGGCGCTCGGAGCCCACGGGGTCGTCATCCCGAAGGATCGCGCTGTCGGCGTGACCGGCACGGTCGTGAAGGCCTCGGCCGGAGTCATCGAGCGGTGCCTGGTCGTCCGGGTGGTCAACATCTCCAGGATCATTGATGAACTCAAGGAGGCCGGGGTCTGGTCGGTGGCCCTCGCCGCCGACGGTGAGCGGGAGCTCTCCGCGGTCGATCTGAAGGGTCCGACCGCGCTGGTCCTCGGGAGCGAGGGGGAGGGAATTCGCCACCTCGTGAAGCAGACCTGCGACCATGTGGCGCGGATCGGGATGGTGGGGGAGGTTGAGAGCCTGAGCGTCTCGGCTGCGGCCTCCGTCGCGCTCTATGAAGCAGCGCGTCAGCGACGACGCTGAGCCTGCGCAGGCCCTCCTTCGGGGGGGTGGCGAGGCCACTCCCGGGAGTTCTCCAGGGCTCGGCGAGGAGGCCGGAAAATTCACGCATCTTCCCCGCTTGACAGCCGGACCGGCCTCGTCTACAAGACGCGGCTCCACTCGGCATGGGTGGGGGTCCTCCGCCGGAGCACGGGGGACTCGTTGTCCGAGCAACTTCGGAACTTTGGGCTGGCGTAGCTCAGTCGGCAGAGCAGCTGCCTTGTAAGCAGCAGGTCGCGGGTTCGACTCCCACCGCCAGCTCCAGGACGTGGGACCACGAAAGTCGAACGAGACATCCGGAGGGGTTCCCGAGCGGCCAAAGGGAGCAGACTGTAAATCTGCCGGTTCACGCCTTCGGTGGTTCGAATCCACCCCCCTCCACCAACTCGACGTCGGAGAAGTCAGGGCCAGCTGGGACGGAACGGAAGCAGCAACGAGAACTTGCGGGAATAGCTCAGCTGGTAGAGCGTCAGCCTTCCAAGCTGAATGTCGCCGGTTCGAATCCGGTTTCCCGCTCCAGTGCGGTCGCGGCAGCAGCGTACAGGTTCAGCCTTCGTAGCTCAGTCGGTAGAGCGCGTCCTTGGTAAGGACGAGGTCTCCAGTTCAATCCTGGACGAAGGCTCCATCTCTTCTCGGTAGGGCGCCGCAGCGGGTCAGTCCTCGGCGCAGTGACAGGGAGCGACACCATGGGCAAGGAAAAGTTCGAGCGCAACAAGCCGCACGTGAACGTCGGGACGATCGGACACGTGGACCACGGGAAGACCACGCTCACCGCGGCCATCACGAAGGTGCTGGCGTCGCGG
>JAJYAW010000059.1 GCA_021779335.1 Myxococcales bacterium
CCGCGCCGCCCGCGCCCGCCGCGCCGCTCTCGCCGCCGGCGGGGACCGCGCGCCTGGCGCGAGACACGATGTTCTTGAGCTCCGGGTGCTGGCCGGTCTTGTCGCCGTGGCAGCCGTCGCACGACTCCATGGTGGAGGCGCCGAAGTAGAAGAAGTAGGGGTTGTCGGAGCCGTGCGGGTTGTGGCAGCTCGCGCAGGAGAAGGGGCGGTCGGGCTTCCTGGGGTCGTTCAGGTTGCCCCCCACCACGTGGCCGCGGGCGAGCATCGGCGTCACGTGCCGGCCGTCGCGCTGCGCCTCGTGGCAGCCGCCGCACAGCTCGTTGGTCCGCTTCGCCAGGAAGAAGCGGTTGTTGGTGCCGTGGGGGTCGTGGCAGCCGGTGCAGCCGTAGCGCTCCAGCGCCGCGTGCTTCACCTTGCCGGCGTCGACCGGGGTCTGGTGGCAGACGTAGCAGGCGGTCTTGCCGGAGCCGCCCTTGAGCAGCATCCGGTTGGCGCCGCCGTGCGGGAGGTGGCACTGGTCGCAGCCCTTCTCGACGGGCTTGTGGATGAAGCGGCGGCCGGTCAGGTCGTCCTGGTGGCACCTGAAGCAGGCGGCGGCGCTGGTCGCCTCGGCCAGCAGCTTCGGCCGGTCGGAGCTGTGCGGATCGTGGCAGACGGCGCAGTCGCCGGCGATGACGGCGGTGTGCGGGAACTTGGCCTTGTCCTGGCGCTCGTGGCAGCCGTAGCAGAGGTCGACCGGGTTCTTCTTGAGCAGCTTCAGGTTGTCGCCGGAGTGGCCGGTCTCGTGGCAGACGCCGCAGTCGTTCTTCTGCGTGATGGGCTTGTGGACCACCTTCTTGCCCAGGTCGATGCGGTACCGGGGCCCGACCGCGCCCGGGCCGGCCGGGGCGGCGGGGGCGTGGCACTTCTGGCAGAAGGCGGTGCCGCTGCCCGTCAGGGAGTTGGGCAGGTCGCTGCCGTGCGGATCGTGGCACTCGAGGCAGCGCCCCTCGGCGACCGGGGCGTGGCGCACCGCCTTGGAGAGGAGGGGCTCGAGGTCGTGGCAGTCGAAGCAGAGCTTCTCGCGGGGGGAGGTGAGCTGGTACCGGTAGTCGGAGCCGTGGGGATCATGGCAGGGGAGGCAGCTCCCCTGGCGGACCGCCGTGTGGACCGACCGGGTCTGGTCCTTCCGCTTGTGGCAGCCGTAGCAGAGGTCGGGCTCTGTCTGGGAGAGCGCCCACTTGGCGCCCTTCACCGACTTGCACGTGCCCGGCTGGCCTGCCTGCACCTTGTGGCACGCCGTGCAGTCGTTCTTCAGCAGGGCCGGGTGCAGGACCCGCTTGGCGGTCACGCTGGCGTGGCAGCTGGAGCAGCGCTCCTCGGCGCCGCTCGGCGCGGCCCCGGGGTTGGCGGCGAGGGCCGGGGCGGCCACCAGGAGGGCCAGGACGGCGACCAGGGAGACCCGGCGCGAGGCGGCGGCAGGTCGGCTGAGGCTGACGACAGATCTCAGGGACACGGATTCTTCTCTCCGTCCGGGCGAGACAGCGCTGGGGTCGACGTGGGGCCGGCTTGGTGCAAGCCGGGTGCCGTCACGTCCCTCCCGGGACTCGCGGACGGCCGAAGAAACTTGGCGGTGCCGAAGCGTCGTTATGACGGATATTTCGAGCCAATTCGGCCGGCGCGCGAAGGCGCCGCGCCGCGCCACCGGCCCCGAGCGCGCTCCTTCGACGCGGGTCAAAACCCACATCGACTGCGTGAAATGCCCCGACCGTCCTGAGGAATCTGGCGCCGGCGGAGGCGCAGGATCCCGAGTTGGAGGTACCGCCAAGGGAGGTGCAGCCGCTTGACGGCCGTTCGTGCCTCGTGTCAATGGGTCCGGCGGGGGGCCACCCTGGTCGCCCGCGGTCCGATCTGGGTGAAGCCACCCAGCGCGCCTCGCGAGCCGTTGACGTCCTTGCGAGATTCGGCGCTTCCCCGGAAGGAGCGTCTCTGGAATGCTGGCGGTCTTCCCAGGAGCCCAAGACCATTCCCCGGCCGATGAACACCGTTCGCCGACTCTTCCAGCGGCTCGACGCCAGCCTGCGGGCGCGCATCCTCCTCCCCACGGCGGTGCTCTTCGCCGTCACGCTCGCCGCCATGGTGGCCGCCGCGGTCCAGCTCTACGGCGCGGGCATCGAGCGGGGCCGGCTCGACCGGGCCGAGGTGTTCGCCGGGATGGTGGCCACCGGCGTCTCCAACGTCATGCTCTCGGGCCAGCCGCAGGCGGTGCCGGCGCTGCTCGGGTCGCTGGTGCAGCACCGCTCCGACCTCCTGGCCGCCAGCCTGGTGGCGCCGGACGGCCGCATCTCCATCTCCTCGGACCCCGGCTACGTGGGCGCCTTCCCCTGGGGGCGCCCCGACCGCTTCCGCGACACGACGGTGGTGGTCGAGCCGTCCGGGCGGGAGGGCCAGTACGCGGTGCTGGAGCCCATCGTCAACGCCGAGTCCTGCTTCCGCTGCCACGGGGGCGGCGCCAAGGTGAACGGCTGGCTGGAGCTGCGCTTCGACCGCTCGCCGGTCGTCGAGGCCAAGCGGGAGCTGGCGGAGACGCTGGCGCTCTCGGCCGCCGCCGCGCTGGTGGTCCTGCTGGGCATCGCCCTCTGGCTGCTGGGCCGGGAGGCGGTCAGCCCCCTCCAGCGGCTGGTGGCCGTCATGCGCCGGGCCGAGGCGGGCGAGCTGACGGTGCGGGCCGACGAGGGGCGGACGGACGAGCTGGGCGTGGCGGCGCGCGGCTTCGACGCCACGCTGGCCGCGCTGCGGCGCAGCCAGGCCGAGCTGGAGGCCTTCTACCGCGAGCGGCTCGTGCGGGCCGACCGGTTCGCCGCGGTCGGCGAGGTGGCCACCGGCCTGGCCCACGAGATCAAGAACCCGCTGGCGGGGCTCTCCGGCGCCCTCGAGCTCCTCGCCGAGGACCTGGCGGCCCACCCGCGCCACGCCGAGGTGGTGGGCGAGATGCGCCACCAGGTGCAGCGGCTCACCCACACGATGGAGAGCCTGCTCTCCTTCGCCCGGCCGCCCAAGGCCCGGCTGCGCGCCTCCGACGTGAACGGAACGCTGGAGAAGGTGCTCTTCCTCATCCGCCAGCAGGGCCGCGGCTCCCCGGTGGAGGTCCGGCCCGAGCTGCAGGCCGGCCTGCCGGAGGTCCTGGCCGATCCCTCGCAGCTCGAGCAGGTGTTCCTCAACCTGTGCCTCAACGCGCTCCAGGCCATGGGCGGGGAGGGCGGGACGCTGACGGTGCGGTCGAGCCAGGGCGAGGGGCACGTCTCCGTGGAGGTGGCCGACACCGGCCCGGGCATCGCGGCCGACCTGCGCGGCTCGATCTTCAAGCCCTTCTTCACCACCAAGCGAGAGGGGAACGGCCTGGGCCTGGCCATCTCGGCGCGCATCGTGGCTGAACACGGCGGGCACATCGGGTATAGGTGCCCCCCCGAGGGCGGCACGACCTTCACCATCACGCTGCAGCAGGCGCAGCACCCAGCGTCCAAGGCGACGGAGCACGCGGCATGACCAACACGCCGGCCCGCATCCTGGTGGTCGACGACGAGAAGCTGATCCGCTGGCACGTGACCGAGCGCCTGCAGCGCAACGGCTTCGACGTGGTCTCGGTGGAGTCCGGCGAGGAGGCGCTGGAGCAGGTGGCCAGGCTCCCGCCCGACGTCATGCTGCTCGACGTGAAGCTCCCGGGCATCGACGGCGTGGTCACGCTGCGGCGCGCCCTGGGGCTCCACCCCGACCTCTCCGTGCTGATGATGTCGGCCCACAGCACGGTGGACGTGGCGGTCGAGGCCATGAAGCACGGCGCCATCGACTTCCTGGTCAAGCCCTTCGAGCACGCGGCCCTGGTCGCCGCCGTGGAGCGGGCCCTGGCCACCTCCCGCACCCGGCGCCAGATCGCGGCCCTCACCACCGACCGCCGGCCCGCCAGCGCGCTCGACGCCATCGTGGGGCGGTCCGCCTCGATGGAGCAGGTGCGCAGCATGGTGGGCCGCCTGGCCAGCTCGGACACCACCACCGTCCTCATCGAGGGGGAGAGCGGCGCCGGCAAGGAGGTGGTGGCGCGGGCCATCCACTTCGAGAGCGCCCGCCGCGAGCGGCCCATCCTGCAGGTCAACTGCGCGGCGCTGCCGGAGCACCTGCTGGAGAGCGAGCTCTTCGGCCACGAGCGCGGCGCCTTCACCGACGCCCACACCCAGAAGCGCGGCCTCTTCGAGTCCGCCGAGGGCGGCTCGGTCATGCTCGACGAGATCGGCGACCTGCCGCCCGGCGGCCAGGCCAAGCTGCTCCGCCTCCTGGAGAACAAGACCTTCCGGCGCGTCGGCGGCGTCACCGAGCTGCGCGCCGACGTGCGGGTCATCGCCGCCACCAACGTCGACCTGGAGGTGCGCGTCGGCGAGGGGCGCTTCCGGGCCGACCTCTTCTTCCGCCTCAACGTGGTGCGGCTGGTGGTGCCGCCGCTGCGGGAGCACCTGGAGGACGTGCCCACGCTGGCGGCCCACCTCATCGCCCGCTTCAACCAGGAGCAGAAGCGCCAGGTGCGCGGGATCTCGCCCGGCGCCATGGAGCTGCTCAAGGCCTACCACTGGCCCGGCAACGTGCGCGAGCTGCGCAACGTCATCGAGCGGGCCTTCATCCTGCACGCCGGGCCGGACGAGATCCGCCCGGAGCACCTCACCCCGGAGCTGCGCCGCGCCGCCCCCTTGCGCCCCAGGGAGAAGCTGGTGCCCGCGGTGGAGGAGCAGGGGCTCGTGCTCGACGACGTCGAGCGAAAGCTCATCGCCGAGGCCATGGAGCGCAGCGGCGGGAACCAGTCGAAGGCGGCGCGCCTGCTGGGCGTGTCGCGCGACACGCTGCGCTACCGGCTCAAGAAGCACGGGATGGCGTGAGGCCAGGGCCGCCCGGGCGGGCCGGGCGTCCCCGCTCGCCCCGGCGGCCGGGGCGGTCCGCGCTCAGGCCACGGCGCGGTCCTCGCCCTCGACCGGGCGGCCGTCGGTGGGCCAGTCGAGCTCGAGCGCGAGCTCGCCGAGCTCGACCCGCAGCTTCTCCTTGGCCCGGATCTCGAGCTGCCGCGCCCGCTCGCGGGAGAAGCCGAAGCGCTCGCCCAGCTCCTTGAGCGTCATGGGCGCGTCGGTCATGACCCGCTGCACGATGATGTACCGCTCGCGCTCGTCGAGCCGGGCCAGCGCCGCGCTCACCTTGGCCGACATGACCCGCTGCTCCTGGGCCGCGCCGAGCTCGTCGTCCTGCGACGGCGCCCCCCCGGGCAGGACGTCGACGTGGCTCTGGTCGCCCTCCTCGCCCAGCGGCGCGTCGAGCGAGAGATCGCGCCCGTTCATCCGCTGCGCCATCTCGCGGACCTCGCCCGGCTTGACGCGCAGCCGGTGGGCGATCAGCCCGTCGTCCTGGCCGTCGGAGTCGGCGCCGTGCGCCACGCTGCTCCGATCGAGCTCGCGGCGCGTCCGGGCCAGCGAGAAGAAGAGCTTCCGCTGGGCCTGGGTGGTGCCGAGCTTCACCAGCGACCAGGAGCGCAGGATGTAGTTCTGGATGTAGGCGCGGATCCACCAGACGGCGTAGGAGATGAGCCTGATCTCCTTGTCCGGGTCGAACTTCTGCACCGCGCGCATCAGCCCGATGTTCCCCTCCTGGACCAGGTCCGCCACGCGGAACCCGTAGGAGCGGTACTCGTAGGCCACCTTGACGACGAAGCGCAGGTTGGCGGTGATGAGGTCGTGGCCGGCGCGGCTGTCGCGCAGGTCGCGGTAGCGCCTCGCGAGCCGCTGCTCCTCCTCGACGCTGAGCAGCGGGTAGCGGCTGGTCTCCGCGAGGTACTGCTCCATCGAGTTCTGCCCGGCGTTCTGCGCGCTCTGCCTCATCCACCCTCCCTGTGAGCCGGCGCGATGCCCGCTCGCAGTCGTTCTTAGCAACCGGCATGCCCCGCAAAGGTGGTCTCCGATGAGCCGTAAATACGGGCTCTTGGGTGGTTCATCGAAGCCCGGTGACACGCAGCCCCGGTAACAAGTACCGGTAGGGTGCTCGGCAAGGCTCCAAGAAGGGAGTTGCGGCTGTACTTCTTGCCGATCCCGTGGCGGCATGAATTACAGCCTCTTGCGGCACCGGTCGGCAGACGGTAACGGTACGCCACCAGGTGACGGCCTCCCGCGAGGCGCGACCCCATGAGCGATCTTCGAGAACCAGATGAGGGGACGGGAAGCGCCGCCCCCGGCCCCTCCGGGACGGATCGCGCCGGCCACCTCGGCTACGTGGCCCACGAGATCAGGAACCCCCTCTCCACGGCCCTCTGGACGGCCGAGCTCCTGGCCCGCCTCTCGCCCGAGGAGCGGGGCGGGGCGCGCGGGGAGAAGCTGGCGGGGATCTGCCTGCGGTCGGTGGGCAGGGTCCGGCTCCTGGTGGAGGACCACCTCCTCGGCGAGCGGCTGGACGCCGGAGGCTACCCCTTCCGGCTGGAGCCGGTCCTCCTCTCGGAGGTCCTGGAGGCCATCCAGGCCCGCCGGCCCGCCGCGGCGCCGGCGCTCACCGTGCCGGCCGACCGGGCGCTGGCGGCCCGGGCCGATCGGGGCCTGCTGGAGCGCGCCCTGGACGGAGTGATCGCGGTCGCCGCGGCCGGCGGAGACCCGGTCGTCATCGCCGCCGAGGCGCTGGACGGCCGGCTCGAGATCCGGGTGGGGGCGCGCACGGTCGGCTCGCTCGAGGATCCCTCCAAGGGGGCCGCCTCGGACCAGTCCGGCCGCTCGCTGGCCCTCTCCACCGCGCGGCGGGTGGCGAGGGCGCTCGGCGGGACGCTCCAGGCGGCGCAGGACGGCTACCTGCTGGCCATCCCCGCGGCTTGACAGCGCTTCCTGCGGCCTGTACAACGCGCCCCCTCTATCACGGCACGTCCTCCGCGGCCGGCAGGCGGCGCGCGGCGGACCAATGCGAGGTTCACATGGCGACTGGGCTGTTGGCGAAGAAGGTGGGGATGACGCAGGTCTTCACCCCCGAGGGCGACTGCATCGCGGTCACGGTCCTCGAGGCGGGTCCCTGCACGGTCATCCGGCGCAAGTCGAAGGAGAAGGACGGCTACGACGCCGTCGTCCTCGGCTTCGGCGCCATCGACGAGAAGCACGCGCACCGGATCACCAAGGGTGAGGTGGGCGTCTTCAAGAAGGCCGGCACCGGCCTCTTCCGCCACCTCAAGGAGGTCCGGGTCAAGGACGCCAAGCTGCTCGGCGACCTGAAGGCCGGCGACGTCCTCACGGTGGACAAGGTCTTCAAGAGCGACCAGCGCATCGACGTGACCGGCGTCTCCAAGGGCCGCGGCTTCGCGGGCGTGTTCAAGCGCTGGGGCATGAAGGGCGCGGCGCGCGACAGCTCCACGGCCCACGAGCACCACCGCCACCCCGGCGCCATCGGCCAGCGCAAGACGCCCGGCAAGGTGTGGAAGAACAAGCACATGCCCGGGCACTACGGCGTGGACAACATCACCGTGCAGAACCTCTTCGTGGTCGGGGTGGAGGCGGACAAGAACCTCCTGCTGGTGACCGGCGCCGTCCCGGGTCACGCCGACGGCCTGGTCTTCGTGGACACGGCCGCCAAGGGCCAGCCCCGCGCCAAGCAGAAGCAGGTGGTCCGCGAGCGCTCCAAGCCGAAGGTCTAACTGGTCGGCGCTCCGCGCCGACCCGGTCTGGACCAAGAGCACGAGGGGCCCCACGACGGGGCCCTTCGTCGTTTCTGGGGTCGCTCCGCCTTGGCCCGCACGCCTGGCCCCGACGAAGAAGGGGCCACCACGTGAGAAGGGCCCCTCGACTCGAGGGGCCCTCCGGGCGCGGCGGGGACGGCTGGCTCCGGACCGGCTAGGCCTCCCCCGAGACGCCCTTCTTGCGGTCGCGCTCCGCCTTGTAGCGCAGGGTCTGCTCCAGGAACTTCTTGCGGAGCCGGATCGACTTGGGCGTCGCCTCGACGAGCTCGTCCTCGGCGATCCACTCCAGCGCGATCTCCAGCCCCATGTCGCGCGGCGGCGTCAGCATGACGTTCTCGTCGCGGCCGGCGGCGCGGATGTTGGTGAGCTTCTTCTCCTTGCAGATGTTGTAGTCGAGGTCGCCCTCGTGGCTGTGCTCGCCCACGATCATGCCGGGGTAGACGGCGTCGCCCGGCTTGACGAAGAGGGCGCCGCGCTCCTGGCAGTAGTTGGCGGCGTAGGCCACCACCGCGCCGACGCGATCGGCCACGATGGCGCCGTTCTTGCGCTTCTGGATCCCGCCCTGCCACGGCTCGTAGCCGTCGAACTGGGAGGACATGATCCCCTCGCCGCGGGTCAGGGTGAGGAACTCGCCGCGGAAGCCGATGAGGCCGCGCGCCGGCACCCGGAACTGCAGGCGGGTCCGGCCGGAGCCCATGGGCTGCATGTCCACCATGCGCCCCTTGCGGTTGCCCATCGACTGGGTCACCCCGCCCACCGCGTCCCCCGGCAGGTCGCAGACCAGCAGCTCCATCGGCTCGTGGGTCTCGCCGTTGATCTTCTTGAGGATGGGCTCGGGGTTGGAGACGGTGAGCTCGTACCCCTCGCGCCGCATGTTCTCCACGATGACGGCGAGCTGGAGCTCGCCGCGCCCGACCACCTTGAAGGCGTCGGGGGTCTCGGTGTCCTCCACCCGGATGGAGACGTTCTTGTAGGCCTCGCGGTAGAGCCGCTCGCGGATGTTGCGGCTGGTGACGTACTTGCCCTCCTTGCCGGCGAAGGGGCCGTCGTTCACCTTGAAGACCATCGACATGGTGGGCTCCTCCACGCTGATGCGCGGGAGCGCCACCGGGTTGGCCAGGTCGGCGATGGTGTCGCCGATGCCGATCTCCTCGGCGCCGGCGATGCAGACGATCTCGCCCGGGCCGGCGTCGTCCACCTCGACGCGCTTCAGGCCGTCGTAGACGTAGAGCCGCACCACCTTGGCCGGGACGACCTTCCCCTCCTCGCGGATGACCGCGATCTGGTCCCCCTCGTGGAGCACGCCGGAGTTGATGCGCCCGATGGCGAGGCGCCCCACGTACTCGTCGTAGTCCAGGTTGTCGATGAGCATCTGGACGTGGGTGGCGTCGCCGGCCGGCGGCGGCGGGATGTGCGCGAGGATGGCGTCGAAGAGCGGCTTGAGCGTGTCGGACTCGAAGGCGCCCTGCAGCGTGTGGGCGGCCCGCCCCTCGCGCGCGATGGTGTAGATGACCGGGAAGTCGATCTGGTGCTCGTTGGCGCCGAGGTCGATGTAGAGCGAGTAGACGAGGTCCAGGACCTCCTTGGCGCGGGCGTCCTGCCGGTCCACCTTGTTGACCACCAGCACCGACGGCAGGCCCATGGCCAGCGCCTTGGAGAGGACGAAGCGGGTCTGCGGCAGCGGCCCCTCGGCGGCGTCCACCAGCAGGAGCACGCCGTCCACCAGCCGCAGCGCGCGCTCCACCTCGCCGCCGAAGTCGGCGTGGCCGGGCGTGTCGACGATGTTGATCTTGATGCCCTGCCAGTTGACCGCGGTGTTCTTGGCGAGGATGGTGATGCCCTTCTCGCGCTCCAGGTCGTTGGAGTCCATGACCCGGTCGACCATCGTCTCGTTGGTGCGGAAGGTGCCGGCCTGCCGCAGCATGAAGTCGACGAGCGTGGTCTTGCCGTGGTCGACGTGGGCGACGATGGCGACGTTGCGGATCTTTTCGCGGGCGATCATGGGGTCCTGACTGGGAGGCTGCCCGGGCCGGAGGGTGGCCGGGCGGCCGAAAGGGCGCGATGTATAGCCGCCCCGGCCCTCCCACCGCAAGCGCCGTGCCGGGGACGCCCGCCGGCGGCGGGGCGATCCGCAGCGCCTACATGAACCCGATGCGGCGGGTGCCCGCCAGCACGCGCTCCACGTCGTCGAGCACCCGCATGACCCGCAGGGCCTGCAGGAAGGCCAGCGCCTCGCGCTCCCCGAGGCGCGCCAGGGCCACCAGGTCCTGGACGCTCTTGGTGCCGTCGCAGAGGGAGAGCAGGTGCGCCTCGCCCGGGCGGAGCCCCAGGGTGTAGAGCTCGAAGCCCGGATCCGGCGCGGGGGCGAGGTGGATGCCGAGCGGCAGCTCCGCCTGGAGCCGGGGCAGGGTGGAGGCGCGCACCATCCCCTCCAGGAGGAGGTCGGCCATGGACAGCCCCAGGTGGAGCAGGCCGGCCGGCTGCTTGCCCAGCTGGAAGGCGTACTGCCCGTCGCGCCACTCGAAGGTGGACCAGGCGATGGCCCGGATCTGCGCGGTGGTGAGCTCGGCCCGCCGGGCGCCGGTGAGCTTGCCGGCGCCCAGCAGAAGGTCGGCCGTCCGGGCGGTCGGCGAGCCCTGGCGCAGCGCCGCCAGCTCCGCCGCGCCGACGACGCCCCGGCGCACGCAGATGGCGCCCAGCCGCTCGCCCGCCACGTTGGAGGCGGCGTAGATGGGCGCCCCCTTCTCGACCAGCAGGATCTTCTTCACCGCGCCGCGCACCAGCGTGAGCGCGCCGCTGGCCTGCGCGACGTGGAGCGCCACCAGCATGCGCGGCACGCTGACCCGGGACAGATCGCCCCGGCGCGGCGGCGGGCCGGCGGC
>JAJYAW010000060.1 GCA_021779335.1 Myxococcales bacterium
CTCCCGCGCTCCGCCTCGGCCTCGGCCTCGCCGGGGACGCCGTCCCCCACGCCGAGCGACAGCCCGCACTCGGGGCAGGCCGGCGCCGCGGCCGAGAAGGTGAAGCGGTGGCCGCAGGCCGGGCAGGTGATCTCGCCGCCGGCGTCCAGGTCCAGCGCCGCCGCGCCGCGCTCGGCGGCGGCCGCCGCCTCCCCGCCCTGGAGCAGCTCGGCCCAGTCGCGGCGCAGGAAGGCGGTGGCGGCCTCCACCTCGGCCGCGGGGACGTAGAGGTTCCAGCGCGGGTGCTGCGCCTCCTCCTTGTCGGCGGCCGGCACCTGCTCCATCTCCGGGCCCAGCCCCTGCCCCTCGAGCAGGGTCATCATCTCGCGGACCTGGGGGAAGCCGCTGCGGACCAGCGGGGCCAGCCCCTCGGCCACCGCCGCGCAGGTGACGCAGCCCCCGGCCTCGTCGAGCGGGGTCTTGCACGTCGGACACGTCGTCGCCATGACCGCCTCCTTCCACCTGCCGGCGGGGATCATAGCCCCCCGGCCCCGCGCCGGGGGCGCCCCGAGGGGGCGGGGGTTTCGCTATACTGTCCGCCCCATGATCATCGACGGCAAGGCAGTGGCGGCCCGCGTGCGGGCCGAGGTGGCGGCGCAGGTGGCGGAGCTGAAGCGGCGGGGCGTGGCCCCGGGCCTGACGGTGGTCCGCGTCGGGGAGGACCCCGCCTCGGCCGTCTACGTCCGCAACAAGATCAAGGCCTGCGCCGAGGCGGGCCTGGTCTCCACCGAGCACCATCCGGACGAGACCATCAGCCAGGCCGAGCTGCTGGCCCTCATCGCCCGGCTCAACGCCGACCCGGCGGTGCACGGCATCCTGGTGCAGCTGCCGCTCCCCCGGCACATCTCGGAGCAGGTGGTCCTGGAGGCCATCTCGCCGCTCAAGGACGCCGACGGCTTCCACCCCTTCAACGTGGGCTGCCTCTGGACCGGCAAGCCGGCCCCCCGCGCCTGCACGCCCCACGGCGTGATGCGGCTCCTCGACGAGGCCGGGGTGGACCTGAAGGGCAAGCGCGCGCTCGTCATCGGCCGCTCCAACATCGTGGGCAAGCCGCAGGCGGCCATGCTCCTGGAGCGCCACGCCACGGTGACCATCGCCCACTCGCGCACGCCGGACCTGGCGGCCGAGGTGGCCCGGGCCGACGTGGTTGTGGCCGCGGTGGGCAAGGCCGAGATGGTGAAGGGCGCCTGGGTGAAGCCGGGCGCGGTGGTCATCGACGTGGGCATGAACCGCGGCGCCGACGGCAAGCTGGTGGGCGACGTGGAGTTCGCCGCCGCCGCGCTGCGCGCCTCCGCCATCACGCCGGTGCCCGGCGGCGTGGGCCCCATGACCATCGCCATGCTGCTCGCCAACACGGCCGAGCTCGCCGCCAGGACGGTCCGGTGAGCCGCCCCGCCCTGGCGCCGCTGGCGCTCCTCCTGCTCGCGGCCGGGTGCGCCGCCTGCGCCGGCGGCACCTTCACGGTGAGGAAGGGCGAGGCCCTGGCCCCGGGCCCGGCGCCGGCGGCCGTCCCCGGCGCCCTGCGCGTCCTCCACGTCGCCGACTTCGGCGAGGTGAACGCCCAGCAGGCGGCCGTGGCGGCGGCCGCCGCGGCGGCCCACCGGCGCGCCCCCTTCGCCCTGGCCGTCTTCCCCGGCGACGACGTCTACCCGTGCGGCCCCGACGCGGCCCGCCCCGGGGTCGAGCGGTGCGCCTTCGGCCCGGACCGGAACACCGTGGCGACGCCGCCCGAGGGGGCCGATCCGTCCTTCGACCTGCAGCACGAGGCGCCGCTGGCCGGCCTGGCCACCCCGGGCCCGGCGCCGCGCGTCTACCTGACGCTGGGCAACCACGACGTGGCCACCTGGCCCGGCTGCGGCGTCCTCGGCGTGGGCGGCGAGGAGGTGGCCCGCCGCCGCGCCTGCGCCTCGGTCGCCCACCAGGGGCCGCGCTGGTCGATGCCCGCCCGCCACTACGTGGTCGACGAGGGGCCGGCCCGCTTCATCTTCGTGGACAGCAACGTCGTCCACGCCGACTACGCCGGCTTCACGCTGGACGACGAGGTCCGCTTCGTGGCCGGGGCGGCGACGGGCTGCGCCAGCCGCGCCTGCTTCCTGGTGGGCCACCACCCGCCGGCCACCGCCGGCTCGCACCTGCGCGACTTCGACAAGCCGGGCTGGGGCGAGCGGATGCGCCGGCTGGTGGCGGCCGCCGGGCCGGGCCTGCGCGCCTACCTGGCCGGCCACGACCACGACCTGCAGCACCTGCGGACCGCCGCGGGGCTCGACGTGCTCATCTCAGGCAACGGCTGCTGCGCCCGCCCCGGCGAGCGGTTCGAGCGGACCAGCGACGGCGGGCCCCTGCTCTTCGCCACGGTCCGCCCCGGCTTCGGCACGCTCACCGTCCAGCCGGGCGGCTGGAGCTACCGCTTCGACGACACGGCGGGGCAGCCGCTCTACTGCTGCGCCGCCGCCGGCGCGGGCCGCTGCGAGCCGGTGGCCTGCGGGCCGTAGCGGCACCGGCGACGGCTTCTCCCGGCCGCGGCCGACGCCCCTCGAGCGCGCGGTGGACCGGGTCACTCCGACGGGTCCGTCCTTGACGCGTCGCGGCACCCCTCGTGTTTCTGGAGGGTTGCAGCCACTCTTCGGCCGCCAGGACGCACCGTGACTTGGCGTGGACGGTAGGGGCTGAAGGTGCGGTAGGATGGCGCAGCAGCGACAATCCGCCGCACCGAGAGGCTCGCATGGCCCTGCGCCAACTCGCCGCCGCCGCGCTGCTCTGCAGCGCACTCGCCTGCAGCAAGAGCACCGGCTCGGCGCCGTCGATCTGCGGCACCCGCGCCCCCGTCGCCTCGGCCGCCGCCTCCCCGGCGAGCGTCGAGCCCGTCGTCGGCACGGTCGCGCTCACCGCCTCGTCCACCGACGCCGACGACGCCTGCCTCCCGGCGCCGGAGGCGCGGACCTACCTGTGGACCGTCTACGCCCGCCCCGCCGGGTCGAGCGCGGTCGTGGTGAACCCGATCGCCGCCGCGACGGCGTTCACGCCGGACGTGCCTGGCACCTACCAGCTCGAGGTCGTGGCGACGGACGCCGCCGGGCACCAGTCGCTCCCGGCCTTCACGACGGTGACCGCGAGCGCGTGCAGCCTGCTCGCGCCGACCATCGCGCTGCCAGCCGCCGCCTCCGGCACCGTCTTCAACCCGGTGGCGCTCCCGGCGCCGACGGTCTCCGACCTGAACTGCCTCTCCGACGGGGCCGTCACCTACACCTGGACCCTCACCTCCAGGCCGCCAGCGGGGAGCGCCGTCCTGACGGCCCCGACCGCCGCCGCGCCGAGCTTCACGCCGGACGCCATCGGCCCGTGGCAGGCCTCGGTCGTGGTGCGGAACTCCCGCGGGATCGCCTCCGAGCCCGCCTACCTGACCGTGGACGTGGCCACCTGCGGGTCGGCGGTACCGGCGTTGCCGGCGCTCGCGGCGTCGCCCGCGGCGCCGAGCGCGGGCGATCTCGTCGGCCTCGGCCTGGCGGGTCCGATCACGGATCCGAACGAGGCGGGCTGCGCCATGCACGTCCTGCCCTACCGATACCGCTGGACGATGATCTCCCGGCCGGTCGGGAGCGGCGCCGCGCTCGCCGGCGGCGACACCGGCGCCCCGGCGTTCGTGCCCGACGTCCCGGGCGGCGCCTACCAGGTGGCGCTCACCGTCACCGACGCGCTGGGCAACGCGTCGGCGCCCGCGTTCCTCACGCTGCAGGCGAGCGACTGCGGCGCGCGCAGGTACCCGGCCGCGTTCTCCGTGTCGAACCCGACGCCGAACGCCTTCGCCGCGACGGCGCTCCTGGCCACGCCGACGTCGGACCCGTCGCTGCTGCCGCCCGTCTGCCCGGCGCGCTTCCAGAGCCCCGCCGGATCCTGCACCTACACCTGGCGCGTGCTGGATCAGCCGCTGGGCTCCCACCCCTCGATCTCCCCGTCGTCGGGCCTCTCGGCCGCGTTCCAGTCGGACGCCGCCGGCCCGTACGTCGTCGAGCTGGCGGTGACGGGCCCGGGCGGCCTGACCGGGACGGCGCAGCAGGTCATCAACGTGAGCTCGTGCGGCACCAACCCGCCGGCCGCGTCGAACTTCGTCGCGCTCCAGGCGGGCGGGCCCGCCACCGGCAGCACGCTCACCGGCGGGACCTGGTCGGCGATCACGCCGCTCGACGCCGGGCTGGCGACCACGCTCACCGCGACCGTGAGCGACGCCGACAACCTCGCCGCGTGCGGTTCGATGGGGCAGGCCGTGACCTACGCCTGGTCCCTCGTCGAGTCGCCGCCCGGCAGCGCGGCCACCCTGTGGAACCCGGCCACCTCGGCTCCCTCTCTCGTTCCCGACCTGCCCGGGAGCTACCAGGTCAAGCTCCAGACGACCGACCCCCTCGGGAACGCCAGCACGGCGGCCTTCCAGTTCGGCGCCGGGCCGTGCGGCTCGCACGCCCCCGTCGTCTCCGCGATCTCCGCCTACCAGCCGCTCTCGGGCATCCTGGTCACCGGCGCCGGCAGCCCGCCCACCGTGCTCGCGCGGGATGCGATCGGGCTGTCCGCGACGGCGAGCGATCCGGACACCCTCCCCGGGTGCGGGCTCCCCCAGACCCTCCGGTACGCGTGGACGCTCGTGCAGGCGCCGCCCGGAAGCCTGGCGCAGCTCGTCCGCGCGGACACGGCGACGCCGGCGTTCACGCCCGACCTGGCGAGCCCGACGCCCTACGTCGTCGCCGTGGTCGTGACCGACGACCAGGGGCACGCCTCGGCACAGGCGACGCTCTCCATCACGGCGCTGTGAGCGCGGCGCGGGGCAGCCGCTCTCCTGCCGCGCCGCCGCCGTTCCGCCGGCGGAACGGTCTGCCCCATGGATGGCGCTTGTGCCGCTCCCCGCCCTGGTTAGGTTGCCTGGCGAAGGAGCTTCGCCATGATCGAGAGAGCCACGCAGGACGTCGTCACCCCCATCCCCACCAGCGACGGCGCCGGCGTGCTGCTGAGGCGCAGCATCGCCACCCGGACGCTGGACCACCTGGACCCGTTCTTCCTCTTCGACCACTTCGGCTCGGAGGACGCGGGCGACTACATCGCCGGCTTCCCCATGCACCCGCACCGGGGGATCGAGACCATCACCTACATGCTCGACGGGAGCGTGGCCCACAAGGACAGCCTGGGGAACTCGGGCGTCATCGGCACCGGCGACGTGCAGTGGATGACGGCCGGCAGCGGCATCCTCCACGAGGAGATGCCACGGGTCGGCCAGCGCCGCCTCGACGGCTTCCAGATCTGGGTCAACCTGCCCGCCAGGCTGAAGATGACCCGCCCGCGCTACCAGGACGTGGCGGCCGCCGCCATCCCGGAGGTGACCCGCCCGGACGGCGCGCGCGTGCGCGTCGTGGCGGGCGCGGTGGACGGGGTGGAGGGGGCCGTGAAGGAGATCTTCGCGGGGCCCACCTACCTCGACGTGGCGCTCCCGGCCGGCGGGGCCTTCGAGCAGCCGGTGCCGCGGGGCCACACCGCCCTGCTCTACGTCTTCCAGGGCGAGGTCCGGGTGGGCGGCCCGGGGCCGGGCCAGGGCGCGGCCATCGGCTCGCCCAGGCTGGTCGTCCTCACCGACGGTGACGTGGTCCGGGTCCACGCCGGCGCGACCCCGGCCCGCTTCCTGCTGCTCTCGGCCCAGCCGCTCCGGGAGCCGGCGGTGCGCTACGGGCCGTTCGTGATGAACACCCGTGCGGAGATCGAGGAGGCCCTGCTCGACCTGCGCCGGGGGACGTTCATCCGGCGGTAGGCGCGGCCGGAGCGCCTCCGGCCGTGGCTCGCAGGGCCGCGGCCGGAGCGCCCCCGCGCCCGGCCTACGCCTCGATCCTCGACCCGAGCACCTTGAGGAACTGGCGCATCCACTCGGGGTGCGCCGGCCAGGCCGGCGCGGTCACGAGGTTCCCGTCGGTGAGCGCGTTGGACGCGGTGGCGTTCACCTCGCCGAAGCGGCCGCCGGCGGCGGTGCACTCCGGCCCGCAGGCCGGGTAGGCGATCACCTGGCGGCCCTCGAGGACCCCGGCGGCCGCCAGGATCTGCGGGCCGTGGCAGATGGCGGCGATGGGCTTCCTGGCCTTGTCGAAGGCCTGCACGAGCTCGATGACCCTGGGGTCGAGCCGCAGGTACTCCGGGGCGCGCCCGCCCGGGATGCAGAGCGCGTCGTATTCGCCCGCCCGGGCGCCGTCGAAGCTGGCGTTGATGGCGAAGCGGTGGCCCGTCAGCTCGACGTAGGTCTGGTCGCCCACGAAGTCGTGGACCGCGGTCTTGACGGTGTCGCCCGGGCGCTTCCCAGGACAGACGGTGTGGACCGTGTGCCCCACCATGGTGAGGATCTGGTAGGGCACCATCGCCTCGTAGTCCTCCACGAAGTCGCCGACCAGCATCAGGATCTTCTTCGCGCCCATGTGCCACCTCCGAGGTCCGGCTGCCGAGCGGGCGATGATGGCCGGGCCGGCCGGCCCGGCCGCCGCCCAGAGGGGGCGCGGCCCTCCAGGGGCGGGCCGCGGGGTGAGCGGCGGTGCGCCACCCGGAGGTGGTGGACCGGCGTCCGACCACCCTGCCGGACGTGAACGAACGGCTCTCTCGCCGCCGCTGCGCGCCGGCGCCCCTGGAGCTAGGATGCGCCCCCCGGAGGTCGCACCGCCCATGCCCACCCGCCCCACCGCCGTCCGCCAGCCCAGCTCGCGCTCCTGCTTCGTGTGCGGCCGCGACAACGTCCTCGGCCTGAAGGCCCGCTTCGAGGGCGACCCCGCCGCCGGCGAGGTCCGCACCACGGTGACGGTTCCGGAGGCGATGAACGGCTACCCGGGCGTGGTCCACGGCGGCATCCTGGGGGCCCTGCTCGACGAGACGGCGGTGCGCACCGGGCTGCTCGACGGCGGCTTCGACGACCTCATGGTCACGGGCCGCCTCACGGTGACCTACAAGCGCCCCACGCCGACCGAGACGCCGCTCACGGTGGTGGCGAGGCTCGAGAAGCGGACCGGCGCGCGCGCCGTCGCCACCGCCGAGGTGCGCCTGCCCGACGGGGCGGTGACGGCCACCGCCGAGGTGCTGCTCTTCCGCCCCCCGCCCGACGTGGCGCGCGCCTGGGAGGGCGAGCGCGACCACTGGAAGGTCGACGAGGAGGGCGGCTGACCGCCCCGCAGCCCCACGCCCCGCCGGCCGCTCGCGACGCGCGACGTCACCTCGGCGCGGTGGCGTCGCCGTGGGGCGGCAGCCCGGCGCGGCGGTAGGTCGCCGCGACCACGCCCCTGGCCGTGGTCCGGCTGCCCGTGAGCTCGAACGCGGCCGGCGCGGCGCCCTCGCCGAAGAGCCGCTTCCCGCCGCCGAGCACCACCGGGAAGGTGATCAGGTTGAGCTCGTCGACGACGCCGGCGCCGAGCAGCGTCTGGAGGAGCCCCGGGCTGCCGTGCACCTGGAGCTCGCCCGGCGCCGACGCCTTGAGCCGCGGCACCTCGCCCAGCACGTCGCGCACCACGCCGCTCCCGGCCCAGTCCGCCCGCTGGAGCGTCCGGGAGGCGACGTGCTTCTGCAGGCGGTTGAGCGGCCCGGCGATGGGGTCGGCCGGATCGGTGACCTTGGGCCAGTGGCTCGAGAAGATCTGCCAGGTGCCGCGCCCGAGCAGGAAGGCGCCGGCCCGGCCGAACACCTCCACCATGAAGCCGCCCAGGGCCTCGTCGAAGTGGGGGATGACCCAGCCGCCGTGGGAGAAGCCGCCGCTGGGGTCCTCGGTGGGACCACCCGGCGCCTGCATGACGCCGTCCAGCGAGACGAAGGAGGTGACGGTGAGCTTGCCCATGGCGGACTCCGCGCCGGCCGGCGTCCTGGAGCGGCCGACGATCGCTCTCGGATAGCCGCCGCCCGGTCGACGAGCACCACCCGGCGGGGTCGGCTGGCGTGGACTGGACCTAGAAGCCGACCTCGAGCACGGCGGTGAGCGCCTGGTCGGTGTCCTTCATGCCCGCGGCCGGGCGCGAGTCGTACGACACGGCGTAGCTGACGCCGCCGGTGACCGACTTCCAGAGCCGGCCGGGTCCACCTGCAGCTCCGCAGGGCGTCCTGCATCTCGAGCAAGCCCCGCGCCCCACCTCACGATTCGTGGACGGGAGCGGCCGTGAGCGATACCTTCGGGACCGGCGGGCTCGCGCTCGCCTTCCACCCTCACCATCGGAGCTTCAATGATCCGTTCGATCGCTCGCGCTACCGCCCTGCTCGCCGCCCTCGCCGTCGCCTCCCCTTCCCTCGCCGAGGAGAAGGCGTCGGCCGACGGCAAGGCCCAGGTCGGCATCGGGGTCTCGGTCGGCGCCTTCGACGTCACCACCATCTTGATGGCCAACCGGGTCCCGACCAACCAGCTCTACGTCCCCGTCAACTTCGGCGCCATCCGGATCGAGCCCTCGATCGGCTACTTCAGCTTCGACGAGGACGGGGGCGGCTCGGGGAGCGCCGTGGCGCTCGGCGTCGGCGGCTTCTACGTGATGAAGCCGGCCAGGGACTTCAACTACTACGCCGGTGGCCGGCTCGGCTTCAACTTCGTCAACGACAAGAGCGCCGCGGGCGTGAAGGGCTCCGGCACCGACTTCAAGCTGGCGATCGCCGTGGGCGGGGAGTGGATGGCCACGCCGCGCTTCTCGCTCGGGGCCGAGGCCCAGCTCGGCCGCACCGGCTACGGCGAGATCAAGCGCGGCGGCGTGGTCGACCAGCCCGCCGCCTCCACCTTCGGCACGGCGGGGCTCTTCTTCTTCCGCTTCTACCCGTAGCCGGCTCGCGCCATCACCCGCCGCGCGCCTCGCCGGCCGCGCCGGGTGATGGCTCCCCCTGCTCCGGCTCGCCGGGACGCCGGGACGTCGAAGGGGCTCTGCTGCTGCTCCACGGGGCGGCGCTCGACGCGCCGCGGGGCTACGTGGCCCGGAAGGCATGCAGCCGCGCGCCGACGTGGCTATGCTCCAGCCCGCTGAGGAGTCCCCCATGCCAGATCGCCTCAATCGTCAGTGGACGCTGGCTCGCCGGCCGCGAGGCCTCGTCCAGGCCGCCGACTTCCGCCTCGTCGAGGCGCCCGTCCCCACGCCCGCCGACGGCGAGGTGCTGGTGCGCAACCTCTTCCTCTCCTGCGACCCGACCCAGCGCGGCTGGATGGCGATGGACACCTACCTGCCGGCGGTCCGCCTCGGCGACGTGATGCGCGGCATCGCCGGGGGCACGGTGGTCGAGTCCCGCCACCCGGCCTTCCGCCACGGCCAGCTCGTGACCGGCATGTTCGGCTGGCAGGAGTGGGCCATCGCGCGGCCCGGCACCGGGTCCGCCCCGACCGCGGTGCCGCCCGGCGTGCCGCTGGAGACCGCCCTCTCGATCCTGGGGCTCACCGGCATCACCGCCTACTTCGGGCTCCTCGAGGTCGGCCGCCCGCAGCCGGGCGAGACGGTTGTGGTCTCCGGCGCGGCCGGCGCGACCGGCTCGGCGGTCGGCCAGATTGCCAAGCTCAAGGGCTGCAGGGTCATCGGCGTCGCCGGCGGCGCGGAGAAGTGCCGCCGGCTCACCCAGGAGCTCGGCTTCGACGCCGCCATCGACTACCGCACCGAGGACGTGGCGGCGCGGCTCGGCGCGCTCTGCCCCGAGGGCGTCGACCTGTACTTCGACAACGTCGGCGGCGAGATCCTCGACGCCGCGCTGGCCCGCCTGGCCCTGCGCGGCCGGGTGGTGCTCTGCGGCGCCATCTCGCGCTACTCCGACGACCGGGTCGGCCCCGGGCCCGTCAACTACCTCAACCTGCTCACCCGGCGAGGCCGCATGGAGGGGTTCATCGTCCTCGACTTCCTGCCCCGCGCCGCCGAGGCGGTCGGCGCCCTGGCCGGCTGGCTGCGCGAGGGGAAGCTCAAGGACCGCGTCGACGTCCAGCAGGGGTTCGAGCAGGCGCCCGCGGCGCTGGCCCGCCTCTTCACCGGCAAGAACCAGGGCAAGCAGCTGGTGAAGATCGGCGACGCGCCCTGAGCGAGCCGCTCGGCGCGCTGATCCGCCATCGTGGCCCGGGGACGTGCGAGATCCCGGGGCATGACGGCGCGGCCGCTGGGCAAGCAGGGCCGAGGGCGGGCGCGGAGGAGCGGTGGGCGGGCGGCGCTGTCGGACCCCACTGCTAGGCTGTTCAGTGTCGCAGCCAACCACCCGCCGCGCCGGCACCCGGACGAACGCAGCCGGCGCCACGACGAGGAGATCGCCATGGCCCACGCCGCTCCCAGCAGGCTGAACGCCCTCCGCACCCGCAAGCTCGACGCCGAGAAGGCGCTCCGGGCGGCCAGGTTCCGAAGCCTGCGGGCCCGCACCGAGCTCATCGCCTCCACGGGCGCCGCCGCCGTGGCCCGGCGGGTGGTGGTGGAGCTCACCCAGCGCGAGCTCCACCGGGCCATCGCCGAGGTCGCCGCCGCGGCCGAGGCGCTGGCCGCCGCCGACTCCAGGCAGATCCCGCTGTCCGCCTGGAACCGCGCCGCGCCGCCTCGCCCGGTCGATGGCGCCGGCGCGG
>JAJYAW010000061.1 GCA_021779335.1 Myxococcales bacterium
CCCGCTGGCCGCCCCGGTGGCCGAGCCCAGCGCCGGCGGCTCGCGCGCCGACCTGCGGCTGGGCCCCCCGGCCGGGCGGAGGGGCTCGTGACCGCCCTCTCCCTCCTGGCGTCGCTGCTCCTCTCGGGCCCGGCCGCGCCGGCCGCCCACCTGCCCCCGCCGGCCCGCGGCGCCCGCGGCCAGCGCGTCGAGATCGTGGTCCGCTTCCCGCCCTGGGAGTTCACCGGCACCTTCACGCTGGCGGGGGCCGGGCTCTCGGACCGGGGCGTGGCCCGCGACCGGGGCGCGCTCACCGGCCCGGAGGCCATGCCGGTGGAGCGGGTGCTGGCGGGCGACCTCGGGACCATCACGCTCTCGCTGCGGGCCCAGCCGCACCGCGCCAGCTTCCCGGCGCTCTTCGGCCGCTGGCAGGTCACCGGCGCCACCGGGGCCTACCGGGGGCTGGCCGGCGGCGGGGGCTTCACCGCCACCGATCTCGGCACCGGCCGCGGCTCGCCGCTCGAGCTCCAGGCGCTCATCGGGCGCGTCACGCGGCCGGGAGGAGCGCCAGCGCCTCGTCGAGCGCCCCGAGGAAGGCCTCCACCTGCGCCTCGTCGTGGCCGGCGCTGAGCGCCACCCGGAGCCGGCTGGTGCCGCGCGGCACGGTGGGCGGCCGGATGGCGCGCACGAAGAAGCCGCGCTCCCCGAGGGCCCGGGCCGCCGCCAGGGCGCGCGCCTCGCTGCCCAGCACCACCGGGAAGATGGGCGAGACCACCCGGGCCACGTCGAAGCCGCGCGCCGCCAGCCCCGCCTTCATGCGCGCCATGAGCCGGTGGAGCCGCGCTCGCCGCCCCGGCTCGCCGCGCACGAGCTCGAGCGCCTGGAGCGCCGCGCCGCAGGCGGCCGGCGGCAGCGCCGTGGTGAAGACGAAGGAGCGGGCCCGCGACACCAGCAGGTCGCGCAGCCGGGCCTCGACCGCCACGTAGGCGCCGAAGGCCCCCAGCGCCTTGCCCAGCGTCCCCATCTCCACGTCCACGCGATCCTTGACCCCCTCGGCCTCGGCCAGGCCGGCCCCCGTCGGGCCGAGCACGCCCACCGCGTGGGCCTCGTCGACGTAGAGCATGGCGCCGTGCCGGCCGCACAGGTCGGCGAGGGGGCGCAAGGGGGCGGCGTCGCCGTCCATCGAGAAGACCGCGTCGGTGACGACCAACTTGCGGCGGGCGCGCGAGGCGCGGAGCAGGCCCTCGAGCTCGTCGAGGTCGAGGTGGCGGTAGCGCACCAGCTCGGCGCGGGAGAGGAGCGCGCCGTCCACGATGGAGGCGTGGTTGAGCACGTCGGAGAAGACGGCGTCGTCGCGCCCCACCAGCGCGGCCGGCACCCCGGCGTTGGCGTGGTAGCCGGAGTTGAAGAGGAGCGCCGCCCCGGCCCGGTGCAGGCCCGCCAGCGCCGCCTCGAGCCGGCCGTGGATCTCGAGGTCGCCGGCCACCAGCCGCGAGGCGCCGGCCCCGGCCCCGTGGGCCAGCGCCGCCTCGGCCGCGGCGCGCCGCAGCCGCGCGTCTCCGGCCAGCCCCAGGTAGTCGTTGGAGCAGAGGTTGACGAGCCGCCGCCCGCCCACCTCCACCACGGCGCCCTGCGCCGAGGAGAGCGGCTCCAGGCTGCGCCGCAGCCCCTTCCGGTCGAGGTCGGCGAGCTCGCGATCGACCCAGTCGAGGGAGGCCAGGGGCACGGGGCGTCCGGGGGAGGGTGAGGGTGGGTGGGTGGGGCCGGGGGCCGCGCGGCGGCTCCGCCGCGCCTAGCGGACCACCGGCAGCGGCCGCGGCGAGGCGGCCCGCTCGTTCCAGCGGGTCTCGCGGTCCACCTCGCCGGTGAAGCCCCAGGCCTTGCCGGTGCCGGGCGGGCGCAGCTTCAGCCCCTGGTCGCGCACCATCTGGTTGACCTGGTCCGGCGTCCCGCCGGCGCTGGTCAGGTAGTTGCCCACCATGGTGCCATCGGCCCCCGCCTCGAAGATGCGGTGCTGCAGGTCGCCCAGGTTCACCTCGCGGCCGCCCATCACGAAGAGGTGGGCCGCCGGCATCATGAGCCGGAAGACCGCCAGCGCCGCCAGGCACTCGCCGGGGGTGATGGCCTTCACGTTCGCCATGGGGGTGCCGGGGCGCGGGTTGAGGAAGTTGACCGGCACGCAGTGGACGCCGAGGTCCCGGATGGTCTCGGCGAACTCGACCCGCTGCTCCGGGGTCTCGCCCATCCCGAGGATGCCCCCGGAGCAGACCCGGTAGCCGAGGTCGCGGGCCGCGCGGATGGTGTCGAGCTGCTCGTCGTAGCCGTGCGTGGTGCACACCTGGTCGAAGAAGCTGCGGGCCGTCTCCAGGTTGTGGTGGTAGTGCATGAGGCCGGCCCCCCGGAGCCGCTCCAGCGCCGGCCGGCGCATCAGCCCCAGCGAGGCGCAGGGCTCCACGCTCGACTCGGCGCGGATGAGCCGGACCGCCGCCTCGATGGTGGCGAGCTCCTCCTCCCTGGCCACCCGGGTCCCCGAGGTGACGATGGAGAACTCGCGGGCGCCGGCCCGCTCCGCGGTCCGGGCCTGGTCGGCGATCTCCCGCGCGCTCAGCAGCGGGTACTCGGGCGCCTGCGCCGCCTCGAAGTGGGCCGACTGGGAGCAGAAGCCGCAGTCCTCCGGGCAGCGGCCGCTCTTGGCGTTGACGATGCCGCACAGTGCCACCTCCTGCCCGTGGACCGCGGCGCGCACCGCCGCGGCGCGGGCCAGGAGCGCCTCGAGGGCGGCCCCCTCGGTGTGGCGGATGAGGCGGCGCGCCTCCTCGCCGGAGATGGGCTCGATGCCGGGGGGGAGCTTGGCCGTCATTGGGGCGGGCAGGATGGCAGGGCCCACCGGACTCGTCAACCGCTCGGCCAGGCGAGGTTGACGAAGGCCGCGGCGTCCTCAGGAGAGGACGGTCGGCTGCTCGGCGGCCGCGCGCCAGGCGCGGCGGCGGCCGTCGCGGGTCCGTCGGGCGTTCGACGCCGCCTGCAGGCGGAACAGCGCCGTGATCGGCACAACGGCGACGACCGACACCAGGGACCAGAGCCCCAGGAAGGTCCCGATCCACCGCAGCGCTGGCAGCAGCACGCTCATCCGGGATACCTCCGAGCAAGGAACGATCCCGCGGACCCGACCTGAGAATCCCCTGGAGTGGCGCCCGATTCGCCAGCTGCGGCGCGACCAGAGGACGAGGTGCGGTCACACCCAGGGTAGGACAGGGGGCCGGCTTCACAAGAATCTGGCCGAAACTTCACCATGCTGAGCAGTGTACCCAGGACACGGCACGCTGGCATTCTTGCGCTGCGTCAAGTCTGGTGGGGCTCTTGGGGTGCCGCCTTGGTGAGATCACCCGGCAGGGGCGTGGCGGCCGCGCCGGCGCGTCAGATGCACGGGCTATCTCTCCGTGACCGTGTCCCGCGCCCCCGCCAAGCAGAAGACCCTCTACGCCTGCGCCGAGTGCGGCCAGTCCAGCCCGAAGTGGCTCGGCCAGTGCCCAGCCTGCCGCCGGTGGAACACCATGAACGAGGAGGTCGCCCCGGCCGAGCCCAGGGGGGCCACGCCGCGCGGCTGGCTCCAGGGCGGCGCCGCGCGCGCCGTGCCGCTCCACGAGGTGGAGGCCACCGAGGAGTCGCGCCTCAGGACCGGCATCGGCGAGCTCGACCGGGTGCTGGGCGGCGGCGTGGTGCCCGGCTCGCTCGTGCTGCTCGGGGGCGATCCCGGCATCGGCAAGTCCACGCTCATCCTCACGGCGCTCCACCGGCTGGCCCTGGCCGTGGCCCCGCGCCCGGTGCTCTACGTCTCCGGCGAGGAGTCGGCCCGCCAGGTGAAGCTCCGCGCCGATCGGCTCGGCGCGCTCGCCGAGAACCTCCAGGTGCTGGCCGAGACCGACGCCACCCGGGTGCTCCACGTGGCCGAGGGGCTCAGGCCCGCCGCCGTGGTCATCGACTCCATCCAGACCCAGTACCTGCCCGAGCTCAGCAGCGCCCCCGGCACGGTGACGCAGATCCGCGAGGCCACGGCGCGGCTCATGGCCTTCGCCAAGACCACCGAGACGCCGGTCTTCCTCATCGGCCACGTCACCAAGGACGGCGCCATCGCCGGCCCCCGCGTCCTCGAGCACATGGTGGACACCGTCCTCTACTTCGAGGGCGGCGGGGCCCACCCCTACCGCGTGCTGCGCGCCCACAAGAACCGCTTCGGCTCGGCCTCCGAGATCGGCGTCTTCGAGATGAAGGCGGGCGGCCTGGCCGAGGTCCCCAACCCGTCGGCGCTCTTCCTGGCGGAGCGGCCGCTCGACGCGCCGGGGAGCGCGGTGGCGGCGGTGCTCAACGGCACCCGCACGGTGCTGGTGGAGATCCAGGCGCTGGTGGCCCCCGCCGGCTTCGGCACGCCGCGCCGGACCGCCCTGGGGGTCGACGGGAACCGGGTGGCCCTGCTGGCCGCGGTGCTGGAGAAGAAGGTCGGGCTGGAGCTCCTCTCCTGCGACCTCTTCGTCAACGTGGCGGGCGGCCTCGAGGTGGACGACCCGGCCGCGGACCTCGCCACCATCGCGGCGCTGGCCTCGTCCTTCCGCGACCGGGCCATCCCGGCCCGCACGCTGCTGCTCGGCGAGGTGGGGCTGGCCGGCGAGGTGCGCGCCGTCTCGCAGCCGGACGTCCGGCTCGCGGAGGCGGCCCGGCTCGGCTTCACCCGGGCCATCGTCCCGGCGGCCACGGCGCGCCACGCCGCCGCGCCGGCCGGCCTGGCGGTGGAGGGCGTGGAGACGGTGGCCGAGGCGCTCGACCGGCTCGGGTGAGCGGCCCCGGGCGCCGCGCCGGCGCGCACATCCCCGCACAGCGGGCGGCCGGCCGGGCCGCTCCCGCCCCGCGGGATGGCGTATCATCCGGGCTCCAGTCGGCTCCTCGCCGGCCCCACCCGCCCGGAGGCAACATGAGACGGATCACGCTCGGACTCCTCACCCTCAGCCTGCTCGCCTCACCGGCCGCCGCGCGCGCCGGCTTCCTCTTCGAGGGCTCGGTGGGCTCCGGGGTGCGCGCCGGCATCGGCTCGGCCGAGCGCATCCCCACCAACGTCATGGCCACGGTGGGCTACGGCTTCGCCGGCATGCTCAAGCTCGAGCTCGGCGCGCTGGCCAACCTCGGCGACGCCAAGGCCAGCTTCTCCACCGGCGGCAACAAGGTCGACTGGGACCTGCGCCCCATGATCGTGCTCTCGCCCCCGCTGCTGCCCTTCTACATCCGCGGCATCGCGGGCGTCACCTCGCTCAAGGTGAAGCCGGCCAAGTTCACCTACGGCGGCGCGCTGGGCGTGGGCTTCGGCCTCTTCGGGGTGGGCGCCTTCGCCGAGGCTGGCGCCATGCAGCACCGCTACGAGATCGCGGTGCCGGGCGGCACGGTCGGCAAGGACGCCTGGCAGCTCGAGGGGCGGCTCGGCTTCTCCATCGGCTGACCGGCGCGCCCCCGGGCCGGCGCGGTGGCGGGGCTCAGGCCGCCGCCACCGCGGCCCGCCAGCGGGCCAGCATCGCCTCGCGATCGGTGGGCCTCATGCGCGGCGTGAAGCGCCGGTCGGTCCTCCAGACCCGCCGGATCTCGTCGCGCCCCTGCCAGACGCCTGCCGCCAGCCCGGCCAGGAAGGCGGCGCCCAGCGCGGTGGTCTCGACCATGCGCGGCCGCACCACCGGCACGCCGAGCAGGTCGGCTTGCAGCTGCATGAGCAGCCCGTTCTGGCAGGCGCCGCCGTCCACCTTGAAGGCCGGCATGGCCCGGCCGGACTCGACGCGCATGGCCTCGGCCAGGTCGAAGACCGAGAGGGCGATCCCCTCCAGCGCGGCGCGGGCCAGGTGGGCCCGGGTCACGCCGCGGGTCAGCCCGCGGATGACGCCGCGCGCCTCGGGCCGCCAGTGGGGCGCGCCCAGCCCGGCCAGGGCCGGCACGAAGGTGACGCCGCCGGCGTCCTTCACCGAGCGCGCCAGCGGCTCGATCTCGGCGGCGCTGCGGATGATCCCCAGCCCGTCGCGCAGCCACTGCACCGCCGCGCCGGCCACGAAGGCGGAGCCCTCCAGCGCGTAGGCCACCTCGCCGCCCGCCTCCCAGGCCACCGTGGCGAGCAGGCCGCGCGAGGAGTGGACCGGGCGCGGCCCCACGTTCTGCAGCAGGAAGGCCCCGGTGCCGTAGGTGCACTTGGCCTCGCCCGGGGCGAAGCAGGCCTGGCCGAAGAGGGCCGCCTGCTGGTCGCCCGCCATGCCGCAGACCGGGAGGCCGTCGGGGAGGCTGCGCAGGCCGCGGGTGACGCCGTAGACCTCGGAGGAGGAGCGGATCTCCGGGAGCACGGCGCGCGGCACGCCGAAGAGGCCGAGCAGCGCGTCGTCCCAGCGGCGCTCGCCCAGGTCCATGAGGAGGGTGCGGCTGGCGTTGGAGACGTCGGTGACGTGGGCCGCCCCGCCGGTGAGCCGCCAGGCCAGGAAGCTGTCGATGGTCCCGAAGGCCAGCGCGCCCGCCTCGGCGGCGGCGCGCGCACCCTTCACGTGGTCCAGCAGCCAGGCGAGCTTGGTCCCGGAGAAGTAGGGGTCCAGCACCAGGCCGGTCTTCTCCCGCACCCAGGGCTCCTCCCCGGCCGCCTTGAGCGCGGCGCAGGCCTCGGTGGTCCGGCGGTCCTGCCAGACGATGGCCCGGTGCACCGGCTTGCCGTCGCGCCGGCGCCACAGCGCGGTGGTCTCGCGCTGGTTGGTGATCCCCACCGCGGCCACGTCGCGCCCGCGCGCCCCGGCCTGGCGCAGCGCCCGCGCCGCGGTGGTCTCCACGCTGGCCCAGATCCCCTCGAGATCGTGCTCGACCCAGCCCGGCCTCGGGAAGTGTTGCCGGAACTCCTGGTTGACGCGGGCCCGCACCTGGAGCTTCCGGTCGAGCAGGAGCGCGGTGGTGCCGGTGGTCCCCTGATCGACGGCGAGCACGTACTTGCTCATCGGGCGCTCCTCCTCGGCGGCGGCGCGCCGGCCAGGAAGTCGAGGGCGGCGTCGGCGCACCGCTCCCGCTCCACGTCCAGGCCCACCAGGTGGTAGCTCCGCTCCAGCACCAGCACCTCGAACGGCCCGCCGCCGAGCCGCCGCGCCAGCCGGCGCGCGCCGGCCAGGGTGACGGTGTGGTCCTGCCCGCCCGCGACCACCAGGGCGGGCGCGGCCACGGCCGGCGCGGTCCGGTCCACGAAGGCGGCCAGCCGGCCGAGCTCCGCCACCGCGGCGAGCGGCACGCCGGGGAGGCAGGGGTTGCGGCGGCGCATCTCCTCGTCGCGCACGTCGGAGCCGGAGCCCTTGGGCACCACGGCGCGCCGCAGCAGGCCGCTGCGGCCGAGCCACCCGGCGAGCCGGCCGGCCGGGGTGAGCTCCAGGGCGGGCGCCAGCAGGATGAGGCCGTCCACCCGGCCCGGCAGGTCGTGGGCCAGCGCGCAGGCCACCAGCGCCCCCATGGAGCAGCCGGCCACGAAGGTGCGGCGCGCGCCGGCCAGCCGGGCGAGGTCGCGCCGCGCCTTGGCCACCCACTCGGTCCAGGGCACGCCCACCAGGTCCGCGGGGGCGCCGCCGTGCCCCGCCATGACCGGCGCCAGGCAGCGGTGGCCGGCGGCGGCGAGGCGGAGCGCCAGGGGGTGCAGCTCGAAGGTGGAGCCGGTCAGCCCGTGGAGCAGCAGCACCGCGTCGGGGCCGCCGGGGAGCTCGTACTCGCGGCCGCGCGCCATCGCGTCGAGGACCGCGGGGGAGGTGGGCGTGGGGGCGGTCACTTCGGCTCGCGAGGTCGGGGCCATGGTGCTACGACCTCGACATGTCCGACAAGCCCACCGCGCCTCCCCACCCGGTCCAGATCCAGATCGAGCTCGACCCGGCCACCGCCAACGGCGTCTTCGTCAACATGGCCATGGTGAACCACACCGACACCGAGTTCACCCTCGATCTCGTCTACGTGCAGCCGCAGCAGCCGCGCGCCACCGTGCGCGCCCGGGCCATCACCACGCCCAAGCACATGAAGCGGCTCCTGCTCGCCATCCAGGACAACGTGCGCCGCTACGAGGAGCGCTTCGGCGCCATCGACCTCGGCGACGCGCCCCACTTCCCGGGCGGCGTCGTCAACTGAGGGGCGGCGCTCGGCGCGCTTCGGGCGCACGAACGACCCGGGGGGGGGCCCTTGGCACGGGCGCCAGCCCGGGCGGACCGACGCCGTCGGCGGACCCGTCGACCAGTCGGGAAGTCCCGACAGCCGCGGGCCCAACCGCCTGGAATCCGGCGGTGCCGGGCCTGGCAGGCCAGATGCACGGGTGATGGGTCAGGTGGTCGCGCGAGGCGACCACGCCGACCGGACCACGCAGAGGAGAACGCCATGACGACCACCAGCTCGAAGCCCCAGAACAAGACCTTCGCCCTCGTCGGCGCCGGCATCGGCCTCGTCGCCTTCCTGGCCGTCGCCCTCCTGCCCTCCATCCTCTACGGCGGCTACGCCGGCCTGCTCCTCGCCGGCGGCATCGTCGGCACGCCGGTCCAGCCCACCTACCTCGTCCGCGCCCTGGTCGTCTTCGGCATGGTCCTCGGCGTCACCGGCATCGCCTCCCTCTTCGCGGTCCTGGGCGCCGTGGCCGGCATCGCGGTGGGCGCCCTCACCTCCGCCGGCTCCCCCGCCCGCAAGACCGACGCCGCCTCGAAGGCGTGAGGCGGACCGCCGCGCGGCCGCGAGCCGCGGCGGTGGTCATCGAGCGCTCCCGGTGCGGCCGACGCGCCACCCCGACCCGGGCGACGGAGGCCGGCCATGACCATCCCCCTCGACGTCACCAACGCGACCGAGCAGCTGGAACAGTGGGTGCTGGAGCTGCAGGCCCGCGCCATGCTCGGCTCCGTCAACCAGAGCTTCCCGATGCTGCGCGCCGTGCTCCAGGAGATCCGCGATCGGCTCCCGCTGGAGGACGCCCTGCGGCTGGCCGACGCGCTGCCGGCGCTGGCGCGCGGGGTCATGCTGGAGGGGTGGCGACCCGGGGCGCCCAACCCGGCCGGCCGGCCGTTCCTGGAGGCGGTGCGGGCCCGGGTGGCGGGCCACCACGCGCCCCCCGACACGATCGTGGACGACGTCCTCGCGGTGCTGGCCCACCGCGTCTACCCGCAGTACCTCGCGGTCCTCACCGAGCGGCTCCCGGCCGAGCTCCGGCCCGCCTGGCGGGCGGCGCTGGCGGAGGCCTCCGGGACTTCGCCGGCGCGCGGGGGGTGAGCGGGGGCGCGCTCGAGGGCGCCGGGCTCACCGCGTCAGCGCCGCCACGATCCCCGGCAGGCGCGCGCCGGCGCCGCCCCGGGCGGAGAAGCCGCGCTCGCTGCGGCGCGCCAGCTCGGCGAAGGGGTTCTCCTCCGGGTTCACGTCCACCAGGGCCGCGCCGCGCCGCCAGCAGAGCTCGCCGATCTGCATGGGCAGGTTGGTGGCGCCGCTGGTGCCCACCACCACGAGGAGGTCCGCCGCGCCGGCGGCCCGCAGCGCCGACTGCATCGAGTAGTTCTCCTCGTCGTAGCACTCGTCGAACCAGAGGACGTGGGGCCGCAGCCAGCCGCCGCAGGCCGGGCAGGAGAGCCGCCGGCGATCCTCGGCGGTGAAGGGCGTGGCGCCGTCGCGCGGCCCCATGTCCGGCTGCTCGAGCCGGGGCTGGCCGCACGCCGCGGCGCAGCGCACCCAGGCGGCGTCGCCGTGGATGGAGAAGACCCGGCGCGAGCCGGCCCGGCGGTGCAGCCCGTCGATGTTCTGGGTCACCAGCGTGAAGCGCTCGCCGAGGGCGCGCTCCAGGTCGACGAGGGCCCGGTGGCCGGCGTTGGGCTGGGCGCCGCGGCAGACCCCGAAGCGGTAGAGGTACCAGCGCCACACCTCGTCGGGGCGCCGGTCGAACATCTCCCGGGTGGCCATCTCCTGCGGCATGTAGTTGCGGGAGCCGACCACCCAGTAGCCCTCCGCACCGCGGAAGGTGGGGATGCCGCTCTCGGCGGAGATGCCCGCGCCGGTCAGCGCCACCACCCGGCCGCGGGCCGCCCGCACCTCCTCCAGCAGCGCCGCCAGCCTCGGCTCCAGCGTCCCGTCGTCGCCCATGGCGCCAGTATGGCCGCAGGCGGGGCGGCGCGGCACCTCCCCGGCGCAACCCGGGCGGAGGTGGTCCAGCCCTCATCCTCGAAGTGCACCTGTGCGGCGACCGCGCCTTCCAGCCACACTGCCCCGTCCCTCCTCGCCTGGAGCCCAGACCATGAAGACCCGCCTCGCTGCGCTGGCCCTGCTGCTCCTCTCCGCGGCCTGCGGCGGCGCATCCCCGTCCGCGCCCGGGCCGGCCTCCCTGGCGTTCACGTCCGAGCCCGGGCCGAGCAGCGCCGTCGCCCCGCTGGCGCCCGCGGTGAAGGTGGAGCTGCGCGACGCCGCCGGCCTGCTGGTCGCCGGCGCCACCACGCCGGTGACGCTGACCCTGGCGCCCGGCGCCGGCGCGGCGGTGCTGGCCGGCACCATCGCCCAGGCGGCGGTGGCGGGCGTGGCCACCTTCCCGGACCTCGCGGTGGCCCGCGCCGGGGCC
>JAJYAW010000062.1 GCA_021779335.1 Myxococcales bacterium
CGCGGCGGGGCGGGCCCGCGGCGTGGCCGGGGTGCCGGCCGCGGTGGCGCGCCGCTTCGCCACCGCCCACGACGTCTCGCCCGAGGCGCACGTCCGGATGCAGGCGGCCTTCCAGCGCCACGTGGACAACGGCGTCTCCAAGACCATCAACCTGCCGCGCCAGGCCACGGTGGCCGACGTGGCTCGCGCCTACCAGCTCGCCTTCGAGCTGGGGTGCAAGGGGATCACCGTCTACCGCGACGGCTCGCGCCACGGCCAGGTGCTGGTGAGCGGGGCCGGCGGCGGGGCGGGGGGTGTTCCCGCGGACCGCTGCCCCTCCTGCGATGGGCCGCTCTCCCGGAGCGGCGGCTGCACCACCTGCGCGCGCTGCGGCTGGGCGAGCTGCGAGACCACCGTGTGAGCGGCGCCGGGCCGCCCGGCGCCCGGGTCAGGTCGCGAACCCCCAGCCGGCCCTGCGGGCCGCCACGAGCCGCATCCTGCGGCGCCCGAGCCGCGCGAAGAACGGCGCGCTGGGGACGGCGACCTCGGGCGGCAGCGCGCCCCGCGCCGTGACCTCGCCGGCCGCCAGCATCTGCGCGGCGACGGCCGGCGGCGAGCCGGTGTCGACGTCGAGGCCGATGCCCCACGCGGGCATGCCGCGGGTGTGGCAGTCGACCACCCAGGTGACCTTCCGGCCCTCGGCCGTCCCCTTCACGATGGCGCGGACCACCTCGTACTGGTCCAGCCGGCCGACCCGCCTGGCCGGCCGCTGGCTCATGGCCACCTTGCTGACGACGTCGATCGGCTTGACCCGCCCGCCCGGCACCTCCAGCGGCTCCTGCGAGGCCAGGCCGAGATCGCGCAGGAAGCGGACCCGCTCGGTGAAGGCGGGGTCGAAGGCGATCTTGAAGCTCACCTCGCGCACGCCCTTGTCCCGGTAGGAGAGCGGCAGGGTCGCCACCTCGGAGTGGATGACCGACATGGGGCGGCGCAGCCCGACCGGCGGCGGGAAGCGGTGCGGCCGGTCGCCCGACATCGGCTCGACGAAGGCGAACGCCCCCCTGGTGAAGACCGCCGGCGGGGTGGAGAACTCCTCCAGGATGGTCTTCAGCGAGTAGGAGACCGCCAGGGCCGGCTCGTCCCGGTAGCGCGTCCGGTCCACCCCGCCCACCCGGACGTGGATCTCGCGGACCTCGTCGAGCCGCTCGGCGCCGTGGCGGGCCAGCAGGTTGGCGATCCCCGGCGCCGCGCCCATCCCCAGCACGGCGGTCAGGCCGGCCGCCTCGAAGCGGGCGTCGAGCTCGAGCTGCCGGCGGGTGGTGTGGAAGAGGCCGCCCATGTCCACGTAGTGGGCGCCGGCGGCCAGCGCGGCCTCCATGACGTCGAGGTTGAGCTGGTACTGGACCGCGTTGACGACCACCAGGGCGCCGGCCAGGGCCCGGGCCGCGCCGGCCCGGTCGGTCACGTCGACGCGGACGGCGCGCACCCGCGGGTACGGGCCGGCCCGGAAGGAGGCCGCCAGGGCGGCGGCCTTCTCCAGGTCGAAGTCGGCGATGAGCACCTCGTCGCCGAGGGCGCAGGTCTCCATCAGGTCACGGACGGTGATGCGCCCCATGGCGCCGGCGCCGCCGACGACCGCGAAGGTGCGGGGGACGCTCCCGGCCGGCTCGCGCTTGCTCACTCGACCTCCCTGCTCCGGGGCGAGGTCATGGCTCAGCTCTCCGGGGTGCCGCCGCCGACGGCGGCGCGGACGTAGACGAACTTCTCGCCGCTCCGCAGGTAGTCCTCGACCGTCTCGAGCACGGTGGCCGCCCGCAGCCAGGCGGGGCCGGTCTCCAGCACGCGGGCCTCGATGAGCGTGGAGATGGCGGCGAAGCCCATCCACTCGGCCCGGGCGCGGAAGGCGTCCAGCACCAGCGCCTCCACCTCGGCCTGGTTCTTGAGCTGCGGCGAGGCCGCCATGGCCTGCAGGTAGAGGGTGTTGTTGTCGCCGAAGGCGGGGTCGTCGCGGACGGCCACCTCGTCGTGGTTCTCGAGCGGGCTGCCCAGCGCGTAGGCCAGCAGGCGCCCGGAGACCCGGTCGCGCAGGCCGACGCCCACCGACTTCAGGTGGCCCAGGGTGGCCTCCAGGGCCTCCTGCGGGTACTGCAGCAGCGAGCGCCGCACCTCCGCCGGGCCGTCCCGGGTGTCGGAGGGCGACGCCAGGCGGCCGCCGTACTGCTCGGCCTCCACCAGCGCCGCCATGGGCAGGAGCTCCCGCGCCTGCGGGCCGTTCAGGTCGACGATGGCGAGCGTGCCCGGGGGCACGTCGATGGCGCCGGGGCGCAGCTCCGGGCCGCCCTGGGCCGCGGCGCTGGCGGGCACGTCGACGAGCTCGGTCAGGGCGCGCCGCAGGAGCGAGATGGCCTCCTCGATGGCGGAGGGCTCCATGTCGTAGCGCGGGTAGAAGCGCAGGGCCCGCTCGCCGGCCGGCAGGAGGATGAGGCCGTTGCGGAAGGCCCGGTCGCGCAGCCACTCGCGCCAGTCGGCCCGGACCACGTCGAAGGCCAGCAGGCAGCCCTGGCCGCGCACGCCCTGGACGAGGTGCTTGTACTCCCTGGCGAGCTGCTCCAGCCCCTGGCGCGCCAGGTCGCCGGTGCGCCTCACCTGCTCGACGTCGAGCCGGTCGAGGTACCCGAGCAGCCGCAGCATGCCGACCGAGTCGCCCTCCCAGGTGGTGTTGAACTTCTTCTCCTCCTGGAAGAACGTGGCCAGGTCCTCGCTGACGAAGAGGACGCCGTTCTGGGCCTTCTTGGCCCAGACCACGACGTCCGGCGGGCAGGGCAGGTCGAAGAGCTCGTGGGCCCAGAGCTTGCCGGTGGCGCCCCAGCCGGTCTGCACCTCGTCGAACATGAGCGGCACGTCGTAGAGCCGCGTGAGGAGGCGGAGCCGCTGGAAGAAGCTGCCGGAGGCGAGGCGGAGGCCGCCCTCGCACTGGATCGGCTCCACCAGCACGCCGGCCACCCGCTGGGCCCGCCGCAGCACCGCCGGGTCGATGAGGGCCCGCTGCTGCTCCACGAAGCCCTGCACCAGCGCCGGCCAGGCGGCCCGGTCGGCCGGCAGGCTCGCCAGCAGGGCGTCGCACGCCCGGAGCTGCCGCTTGAACTGCTCGGCCGGGCGCGGGGTGCCCGGCACGCGGCCGGTCACCATGAGCGTCCAGACCTGCTCCAGGCTCTTCTCGTCGCGCCGCTGGGTGCGCCACCTGGAGCGCGGGTCCTCCACCGGGAAGAGCGCGTGGGGCCAGTCGAAGGTCGGGAAGCCGAGCCGCGCCTTGCGCTTGTGGGTGGCGGCCAGGCTGCCGAGGGTGCGGCCGTGGAAGGCCCCCTCGAAGGGGACGATGAAGTAGCCCTGCTTCTCGCTGGGGCCGTCGGCCTGCCCGGGCTCCTGCGGGGCGGACTTCACCCGGTTGAGGAGGACGGCCTTGATGGCGTTCTCCACCGCCTCGGCGCCGGTGTTGACGACGAAGAAGCGCGGCGTCCCGGCCGGCGCGATCCGGCCGAGCGCCGCCTTGAGCCGGAGCGAGAGGACCGTCTGGTACTCGGAGTGGGCGTGGCGCGACGCCACGAAGGGGAGGCCGCGCAGCACGCTGGCCACGACGCCCGGATCGTTCTCGCCGAACGGCTGGGTGGCGATGAGGGCGCCGAGGTCCATGAAGCGGTAGGCCTCGCCGCTGGGATCCCTGTCGGCGACGGCCAGGTAGGGGCCCACGCTCTCGGCCGGATCGAACGCGACCGGGAGCGAGCTGAAGAGGCCGTTGGCGGCGGCGTCGAGGGCCGCCTGGCTGGCCGGCAGGTCCCTGGCCACCGCGTCCGCGAGGGGCCTCACCTGGTCGGCGAAGCCGGGCGGCAGGTGGACGCGGATCTGGCCGGCGCGGTACCGGCCGTTGAGGACGGCGATCCGATCGAGGTAACGGGCCGCCTCCGCCTGGGCGGAGGCGAGGGGATCCTGCTCGAGCGGGGGAGCGGGCTGGACGGGGCTCCGCCGGGCGGGCTCCGCCCGCTCGGTACGCAGCGTAGGGGTCGTCATGGGGTCTACCTGGGCGTGCTGCGAGACTGGTTTGCTGCGGCTGCGGCCTGCGGGCAAGGCTGTCCTGGGGCCGGCGCGGCATCCCGGCCCGAGGTGGACAGCGCCCTATGGAATGTCAGGAGGCCGTGATCTCAGCAGGTTGCGCCGCCGCGGCCAGAGCGACCCGGCCCCGCGGCCGGCGCCGAGGCCGCCGTCGCGAGGGTCGAGTTGGACCGCGGCGTGCGCCAGTCGAAGCATGAGCGGGGGTATAGCCAGTTCCATGCCACGCCGCCGGACGGCAACACGTTGAAACCACTACTGAACGCGCCATCCCCCGGACGGGCCGAATCATGCGGCTGCGCATGAGTTGACCGCCAGAACGGCTCAACCCCGTGGCACCGCTGGCTTCGACGGCCATGCAGCGCCCGCTCGGAGAACCCACGTTCGATGCGCCGGTGCATTCAGCAGGCGACGTCACATCGGCGGCCCCTTTGGGGGGCGTTCCGACCCTAGCCTTCTTCGGGTGGATCCCGGGGTGAGCGCATGGGCTGCTTGGCGAGCCGCCGGTAGTAGAACTGGGTCCCGTAGAGCGCGGCCACCGGGTTGTGGCCGGTCACCCGGTCCTTGGCCACCAGCGTGGTGGTGGGCGCGTCGGCGTGGCGGGTGAAGAGCATGTCGTGGCCCACGCAGAGCCCCACGATGACGTTCATGTCGGTGGCCAGCCGGTTGAGGATGCGGGCCTGCGCCACCGGGTTGCAGAGCGGCTCGAAGGTGCCCGGGCGGACCTTGAAGGCGTCGTCGAGGCCGAGCTCGGCCTTGTCGACCGAGCCCACCTTGCAGCAGACCGACATCGGCTCGAGCCCCTGTGCCTCCAGGATCTCCGCCAGCCGCGCCGACTCCTCCAGGAGCCCGATGCAGGTGGCGATGCCGATGCGCTTCCAGCCCATCCGCTTGGCCAGCGCCACGGTGTCCTCGACGCGGGTCCAGCGGGCGTGCACCGCCCCGCCCGGCCGGCTCTCGTAGCAGAGCCCCTCGACCTCGGCCGCCGCGCGCGCCAGCTGCTCGTCCGGCCCCCCTGGGCGGAACTGCGCCAGGGCCCCCTCGACCAGGTCGCCGTGGTGGGCGGTGGGGCAGCGGCCGGGCCGCGGCGGGGCGGCCGCCGGGTCGGCGCTCCAGCAGGAGGTGACCCCCTGCTTGCGGAAGACGGCGCTGCAGTCGGCGCAGGCGGGCTCGGTGGCGGGATCGATCTTCACGGTGGCGCTCCTCCGGAGCCCGCCATCCTAGCAGGAGCCGGCGCGGCGGCCGCCCCTCGGGAGCGGCTGAGCCGGAAGGCTCCGACCATGGCCGCCAGCTCCTCGGCCTGGCCGTTGAGCTCGCTGGCCGCCGAGGAGGACTCCTCCGCCGACGCCGCGTTCTGCTGGGTCACCTTGTCCATCTCGCCGACCGCGCCGCTCACCTGGCCGATGCCCGCGGCCTGCTCCCTGGCGGCCGCGGCGATCTCCGAGACGAGGTCCGAGACCTGGCCGATGCCGGTCACGATGCCGGCGAGCTTGCCGGCCAGCAGGCCGGCGGTCACGGCCCCCTCGCCCGCCTGCCTGACCGACTCCTTGATGAGCGCCTCGGTCTTCTGCGCCGCCTCCTTGGCGCGGAGCGCCAGGCTGCGCACCTCCTCGGCCACCACCGCGAAGCCGCGCCCCGCCTCGCCGGCCCGGGCCGCCTCGACGGCCGCGTTGAGGGCCAGGAGGTTGGTCTGGAAGGCGATGTCGTTGATGTCGCGGATGATCTGCGAGGTCCCCTCGGCGGAGGCCCGGATCTTCCCCATGGCCCCCTGCATCTGCTCCACCGCCGAGGCCCCCTCGGTGGCCGCGCCGCGCGCCGTCCGCGCCAGCGCGTTGGCCTGCTGCGAGTGGTCGGTCGCCTGCCCGGTGATGGAGAGCACCGACGCGAGCGACGAGGTGGTCTCCTGCAGGGAGGCGGCCTGCTCGGAGGCCCCCGACGCCACCGCCTGGCTCGAGGCGGCGATCTGCTGCGAGGCGCTCGACACCTGGTCCACCGCCTCGGCCACCTGCGCCAGCGCGTCGTGGAGCGCCTGGCCGGTGGCGTTGACCGACTCCTTGATCCTGGCGTGATCGCCCTGGTAGCTGCCGCGCATCCGGCTCCGCAGGTCGCGCTGCGCCAGCCGCTCCAGCACCTCGGCCGCCTCGCTGATGGGCGCCAGGACCGCGTCCATGGTCTGGTTGATCCCCTCCACCACCCTCCGGAAGTCCCCCTGGTGCCGGCTGGCGTCGGCCCGGGTCGACAGCCGGCCGGCCACGGCCGCGTCCACCAGCCCGTTGGCGTCCGCCACCAGCCGGTTCACCGCCTCGATGCAGGTGTTGAGCCCGTCCTTGAGCGCGTCGAAGTCGCCCGGGTAGGCCTCGGTGATGCGGGCCGGGATCCGCCCCTTCGAGATCTCGTCCACGTAGCGGGTCGCCACGTTGAGCGGCCCGATGACCGCGTCGAGGGTCTGGTTGACGCCCTCCACCACCTTGCGGAAGTCCCCCTGGTGCCTGGCCGCGTCGGCCCGCGTCGCCAGCCGCCCCTCCACGCCCGCCCGGGCCAGCGCCCCCGCGTCCGTCACCAGCAGGTTCACCGCCTCGATGCACAGGTTGAGGTTGTCCAGCAGGACCTTGAACTCGCCGCGGGAGGCGGCCGTGATGCGGGGCGGGATGTCGCCGCGCGCGATGCGGGCCACGTGGTCGGCGGCGAGCTGCACCGGCTTCGCCAGCGCGTCGAGCACGTCGTTCATGCCCTGGATGAGCCGCCGGTCGGCGCCCTGGAACCGGGCCGCGTCGGCGCGCACGTCGAGCCGGCCCTCCAGCGCGCCGCGGATGAGCCGGTCCAGCTCCAGGCCCCGCTCCCGCACCACGTCGATGAGCCCGTTGATGCTGTCCTTCACGGCGTTGAAGTCGCCGGTGTAGGCGGTGGCGATGGGCTGCGCCTCCTCGCCGCGCGAGAGCCGGCCGATGGAGGCGGCCGCCTCGCGGAACGGCCCGGTGAAGGCGTCCATGGTCTCGTTGAAGCCCACCACCACGGGCCGGAACTCGGGCTCGATGGCCGCGGCGTCGCCGCGCACGTCGAGCCGGCCGGCCGCCACCGCCTCGCGCAGCCTGGCGGCCTCGGCGATGAGCAGGGCGATGGTCCGGCCGGCGCCGCGGGCGATGCGGAAGGAGAGGAGGGCGAAGGCCGCCAGGGCCGCCACCAGGACGGCCAGGAGGAGCCAGCGGCTCCGGTGGGAGCTCGCGACGGCGCCGTCCCGGGTCGAGGTGAGCTGCGCCTGCTGCCGCTGGAGCAGCTCCAGGATGAGGGCGCGCGCCTCCCGCCAGACCGGCGTCTCCTGCTGCCGCAGGAGCTGCGCCCCCTCCTCGGCCCGACCGCTCGAGGCCAGCTCCACCACCTGGTCCTTCAGCCGATCGTCCTCGGACCAGATCGCGGCGATCCGCTCCAGCTGCTGGCGCGCGGCCGCGGGGGCGAGCCGCCGGGCGTCCTCGAGCGCCGCGAGGAAGGCCCGACGCGAGTCGGCCAGGTTGCTCCGGCCGGCGGCGTCCTTCCCGGCGGCGAGGAGGATGTTGCGGGTCGCCTGCCCGCTCTGGAGCCCGGCGGCGTACAGGGTCTGCAGGTCGGTCAGCAGCGCCTGGTCCACCTCGGTGACCCGGACCAGCGCGGCCTCCGCGCGCCGCGCCTGGAGGAGCGAGAGGGCGCCGACGGTCAGGAGGCTGCCGGTCGCCACCGCGACGAGCAGGTAGATCTTCGAGGCGATGCGGCTGAACCTGGCCATGAGCGGCTCCGGGCGGTCCCGCGGCGGACGCCGCGGGTGGCGCAGGAGGTTCAGCAACTTCGGTGCCGGGGGCGGATCCGCCGCGGCGGCTCGCCAGGCCCGCAGGTGTCGGAAATCCGGGGCGCTGGCGGCGCGGCCGGGCCGCTCGAGACCCGGCCACGCGGACCCGGGTCCGACGGGACCCCGGCGGCGCCCGCCACCCGAGGGTCCAGCCCGGCGCGCGCCGCGGAGCGTTCGCCGGGCGGCTACCCCTCGTCGGGCTCGAGGAACTTCTTCCCGAGCTCGCGCGAGCGGCTGGTGGCCGCCTCGACCGCGTTCATGAGCGTGGTGCGCAGGCCGCCCGCCTCCAGCGTGTGGAGGCCGGCGATGGCGGTGCCGCCCGGGCTGGTCACCTGGTCCTTGAGCCGGCCGGGGTGCTCGCCGGTCTCGAGGAGGAGCTTGGCCGAGCCGAAGACGGTCTGCGCCGCCAGCTCCTGCGCCTGCGCGCGGGCCAGGCCGCACTTCACGCCGCCGTCGGAGAGCGCCTCGATGATGAGGAAGATGTAGGCCGGGCCGCTGCCGGAGAGGCCGGTGACGGCGTCGAGGAGCGGCTCGTCCACCACCACGGTGATGCCGATGGCGTCGAAGAGCGCCCGGGCCTGCGCCAGATCGGCCTCGGTGGCGTGCTCGCCCGGCGAGAGGGCGGTGGCCCCGGCGCCCACCAGCGCCGGCGTGTTGGGCATGGTGCGGATGACGCGCACGCCGTGCCCGACCTTGCGCTCGATGGCCACGATGGGGATGCCGGCGGCGATGGAGATGACCAGCTTGCCGGCGTCGAGGGCCGGGCCGATCTCGGCCAGCACCTTCTCCATCGCCTGCGGCTTCACCGAGAGGACGATGATGGCCGCCTCCCTCACCGCCGCCAGGTTGTCCAGGGTGAAGCGGACGCCGTACCGCCGGCCCAGCTCCGGGCCGCGCTCGGGGCGGCGGTCGGTGCAGAGGACCTCCTGCGGCGCGGCGACCCCGGCGCCGAGCAGCCCCTTCACCAGGGCCTCCGCCATGTTGCCGGCGCCGATGAACGCGATGGTCTTTCCGAGTGCCATAGGGGGCGCAGTCTAGCCCCGCGCGCCGGCGAGCACTACCCGATGATGAAGTCCTCGCGCGCCGCGCCGCCGCGCTCGAAGCGGGAGAGGGGGAAGCGGTCGAAGAGCTCGTCGCGGCCGCGGCCCGTCAGGAGGTCGGCGTAGAGCTCGGCCAGGGCCGGCGCCATCATGAAGCCGTGCCCCACCAGGCCGTGGAGCTGGAAGAAGTTGCCGAAGCCGGCCGGGCCCAGGATGGGGTTGTTGTCCGGCGTGACGTCGTAGCAGCCGGCCCACTGCCGCAGGACCTTGACGCCCGCGGTCCGCGGCGCGAGCCGCGTGATGGCCCCGGCGAAGCGGGCCAGGAAGCGCAGGGAGGAGCCCTGGCTCACCCCCTCCGGCTCGGCCGGATCGCCCATGCCGCCCACCAGCTCGCCGCGCTGCGACTGCGAGAAGTAGAGGCCGCTCCCCAGCAGCGAGACGAGCGGGTCGAGCCAGGGCTCCAGCGGCTCGGTGACCAGGATCTCGTGGCGGGTGGGGCGGTTCGGCGTGGCCACGCCCGCCAGCGCCGCCACCCCCTTCGACCAGGCGCCGGCCGCGTTGACCACCGCGCCGCAGGCCACGGCGCCGCGGTCGGTCTCCACGTGCGTGAGCGCGGCGCCGGCCCGCCGGAAGCCGGTGACCCGGGTGAAGGTGCGCACCTGCACGCCGAGCGCCTCGGCCTTCCCGGCGTAGCCCCACAGGAAGGGCCAGGGGAAGACCACGCCGTCGTCGGGGTTGTGCGAGGCGGCCAGGAAGCGGCTCGGGTCGAGGTGCGGCACGATCTCGAGGGCCTGGGCCCGGTCGAGCACGCGGGTGCGCAGGCCGTGCTCGGCGTGCAGCCGGGCGTTCTGCTCCAGGCGCGCCACCTGCTCCGCGGTGGGGGCCAGGAAGAGGTAGCCGCCCGGCCGGAACCAGACGTTGATCCCCATGTCGACCGCGAAGCGGCGGCACAGCTCGAGCGAGCGGCGCGCCAGCCGGATCATCGTGGGGGTGGACCACTGGGCCCGCACCCCCCCGCCGTTGCGGCCGGAGGCGCCGGCGTTCAGGTAGGCCTGCTCCAGCACCAGCACGTCGGTCGTGCCGCGCCGCGCCAGCTCGTAGGCCAGCGAGAGCCCGAGGACGCCGCCCCCCACCACGACCACGTCGGCGCGGGACGGGAGCGGCCGGAGGCCGTCGGGGCCGGGGCGCCGGGGCGGCGCGTCCGGCGGGATGCCCTCGTGGCCGACGGGCAGCGTCCCGGGGTCGAGCCCCGCCAGCGCGCCGAGCGCCACCGGCTCGCGCGGCGGGCGGGCGGTGAAGGGGGCGAGCTCGCCCGGCGTGGCCCCCAGCCGCAGCAGCTCGCGCGTCACCAGCGCCAGGCAGCTCTTCCCCTGGCACGGCCCGGTGCCGAAGCCGGTGAACCGCTTCACCGACTCGAGGTCGCGGTGACCGGCCGCCCAGGCGCGGCGCACCTCCTCCACGCTCACGTCCTCGCAGCCGCAGAGGAGCCGCTTACCCACGGGCCGCCTCCCCGGCGCGCCGGCCCGCCTCGGCGGCGCGCGCCGCGTCCATGGCGCCGGTCACCTCTCCGGCCGCCCGGAGCCCGGGGACGCCGGTGCGCCCCGCC
>JAJYAW010000063.1 GCA_021779335.1 Myxococcales bacterium
CCTCGGGGATGCGCCTCGCCGCCGGGGTGTCGGGGCCGGGCGCCGCCTGCGCCGTGGCCATCGCGTGGGCGCCGTTCGAGCCGTTCGAGCCGGCGGGCCTGGCGGCCGGCGGAGCGGCGGGCTCCAGCGGGCCGAGGGTGGGGAGGTTCTCCATGGGGGCTCCCTTCGGGGCGAGCGGCGCCCCAGCCGCAGTCATAACAGCCGCGGAGGCCGCTGACACCTTCGCAGCCGCCGAGCTCGCCCGCCCGGCGGCGGAGCGTTTGACTTCCGCCGGAAGGGGCCGCTAGGGTCCGCGCCCTCCACGCCCCGGCCCCCGGGCCCTCGCGGCGCGGCCACCCTCCTCCATGGACCTGCGCGAGCGATTCCCAGGCGTCACCGAGGCCGACTGGCAGGACTGGCGCTGGCAGCTGCGCCACGCGCTGCGAGGCGAGGCCGAGCTGGAGCGGCTGGTGGCGCTCACGCCGGAGGAGCGGCGCGGCCTGGCCCTGGGCGGGCTCCGCACCGCGGTCACCCCCTACTACGCCGCCCTCATGGATCCCGCCCACCCGGCCTGCCCGGTGCGCCGCCAGGCCATCCCCCTGGAGGCGGAGGGGCTGGCCTCGCCCGGGGATCTCCGGGACCCCACCGGAGAGGAGCCGCACCGCCCGGCGCGCGCCGTGGTCCGCAAGTACCCCGATCGCGTCCTCTTCCTGGTCACCGACACCTGCCCGGTCTATTGCCGCCACTGCACCCGGCGGCGCATCACCGGGGGCGAGGAGGGGGCCTTCGACCGGGCCGCGGTCGAGGAGGGGCTCGCCTACGTGCGCGCCCACCCCGAGGTGCGCGACGTCATCGTCTCCGGCGGCGACCCGCTGGTGCTCTCCGACGACCGGCTCCTGCCGGTGCTCGAGGGGCTCCGCGCCATCCCGCACGTGCGGGTGCTCCGGCTCGCCACCCGCGCGCCGGTGGTGCTCCCCATGCGCGTCACGGAGGCGCTGGCCGCCGCCTTGCGCCGGCTGGCGCCGCTCTTCGTGGTGACCCACTTCAACCACCCCAAGGAGCTCACCGCCGAGGCGCGCGCCGCGTGCGAGCGGCTGGTCGACCACGGCGTGCCGGTGGAGAGCCAGGCCGTGCTGCTGCGCGGCCTCAACTCGACCGCCCGCGTGCTCGCCGACCTGTTCGAGACGCTGCTCACCTGGCGGGTCCGCCCCTACTACCTGCACCAGGGGGACCTGGCGGCCGGCACCGGCCACCTGCGCACGCCACTCGGGGCGGGCGTGGCGATCCTGCGGCAGCTGCGCGGCCGGGTCAGCGGCCTGGCCATCCCGCACCTGGCGGTGGACCTGCCGGACGGCAGCGGCAAGATCACCCTGGCGCCCGACTACACCGGGCGCGGCGGCCTGGAGGGCGGGGCGGGCGGCACCTGGCTCGTCAACCACCGGGGCGAGCGGGTCCGCTACCCCGATCCGCCGTCTGCGGACTGCCGGTGCGAGTACGACGCGGTCTGGTACGGCGCGGACCGCGGCTGACCGGGCGGCTCAGCGCCGCGCCGCGGCGGCCCGCCGGCGCGCCTGCCACCACTCGAACAGGCCGGGCAGGAAGGAGACCAGGATGACCACCACGATCACCTTCTCGATGTGCTGCACCAGCGCCGGGAAGCGGGTGCCCAGCACGTAGCCGGTCAGCGTCATGGAGGAGACCCAGGCGGCGCCGCCGATGACGTTGTAGGCGGCGAAGCGCCGGTAGCTCATGCCGGCCACCCCGGCCACCACCGGCACGAAGGTGCGGACCAGCGGCATGAAGCGCGCCAGGATGATGGCCTTGCCGCCGTGGCGCTCGTAGAACTCTTGGGCCGCCAGCAGGTGCTCCGGCCGGAAGAGGCGCGAGCGGGGCCGGCTGAAGAGGTGCGGCCCGGCGCGCCGGCCGATCCAGTAGGACGTGGCGTCGCCCAGGATGGCCATGGGGATGAGCAGCGCGTGCAGGGCCACCACCGAGAGGTCGCCCTTGGCGGCGTAGAACCCCGCCATGACGAGCAGCGAGTCGCCGGGCAGGAAGAAGATCAGCGCGCCGGTCTCCATGAAGACGATGACGGCGAGGGCCGGGTAGCCGCCCCAGGCGATGAGGTCCCCCGGGTTGCGGAGCAGGTCGACGAGCCACTGGAGTGCGCGCACGGCGCGACTTCTACCCCGCGCCCGCCCCAGGCGCCACCGCGCGGCGGCCGCCCGCTGGACGTGGGGCCGGTCCGTCCCTACCATCGCCCGGTGCCCACCCGCCGCGCACCCTTCGCCGCCCTCCTCGCCGCGGCCCTCGCGCTGGCGCCGCCCGGGGCCCGCGCCGAGGAGCTGATCCGCGTGGTGGTGGCCGAGGGGCTGGCCCGGGTGTCGATCGGCGGCGACGGCCTCTCGCTCCGCGAGGCGGAGGACGACGGGGCCGGCCGGCCGGTGGGTGCGCCGGTGGAGATCACCCCGGCGCCGGGCGGGCTGCGCGTGGGCGGCCAGGAGCGGCCGGGCGCGGTGGTCGTCACCGCGGCCACCCCCGTCCGCATGGGCGACCGGACCCTCTCCACGAGCGTGCAGGTGGAGCGGGGGGCCACCGGCCTCACCGTGGTGGAGGAGCTGCCGCTCGACGAGTACGTGGCCGGGGTCCTCTCCGGCGAGATGCCGCGCAGCTTCCCGGCCGAGGCGCAGAAGGCGCAGGCGGTGGCGGCCCGCACCTACGCCCTGGTCAAGAAGATCGAGGCCGAGGCCTCCGGCCGCGGCGCGCACCTGGGTGCCAGCGTCCTCTCGCAGGTCTACGTGGGCGGAGCGGCCAGCCCGCAGGCCCGCGCGGCCGTCGAGGCCACCAGGGGCGAGGTGCTGGTGTTCGGCAACGAGCCGGTGGAGGCCTTCTTCCACGCCTCCTGCGGCGGCCGCACCGAGTCCGGGCTCGACGCCCTGGGGCGGGACCTGCCCTACCTCACCTCGGTGACGTGCGGCTACTGCAACGAGGCGCCCGGGGTGCGCTGGAAGCTGGCGCTCTCGGGCGCCGACCTCGCCCGGGCGGTGGGGCTGCCGGCCAGGGTGACGGCGCTCCAGGTGGCGGAGCGGAGCGGCTCGGGGCGCGCCGCCCGCGTCGAGCTCACCTCGGGCGGCAGGGTGGTCTCGCTCGCCGCCGCCGACCTGCGGCAGCGGCTCGGCTACTCGAGGCTCCCCTCGCTGGCCTTCGAGGTGGTCGAGCGGAAGGGGATCATCACCTTCGAGGGGCGGGGGCAGGGGCACGGCGCGGGGCTCTGCCAGTGGGGCGCGGCCGGGATGGCGCGCGCCGGGAAGGGCTACCGGGAGATCCTGGCGCACTACTACCCGGGGACCCGCGTCGTGAAGATGTACTGACGCCGACGCCGACGAGCCCCCTTGGCGCAGGCGTCCGTCCGGCGTGCTACACAGCGCCGGTCATGCGGGTCTCCGACTTCGACTTCCAGCTCCCCGAGCCGCTCATCGCGCAGGCGCCCGTCTCCCCGCGCGACGCCTCGCGCCTGCTCGTCCTGCCGGCCGCCGGCGCCGTCGAGCACCGCGCCTTCACCGACCTGCCCGACCTCCTCGCCGAGGGGGACCTCCTGGTCTTCAACGACACCCGCGTCCTCCCGGCCCGCCTCCTCGGCTTGAAGGAGGGGAGCGGCGGCAAGGTCGAGATGCTGCTGGTGGAGCCGCTGGGCGGGGAGCTGCCGCGCCGCTGGCGCGCCATCGGCAAGGCGGGCAAGGCCATCCGGGAAGGCGCCAGGCTCCGCTTCGGCGAGCTGGGCGCGGAGGTGGAGCGGGTCGAGGGAGAGGGGTTCTACACCCTGGCCCTCGATCGCGAGGGGCCGGCGCTGGAGGCCGCCCTGGCCGCCGCCGGCCGGCTGCCGCTGCCGCCCTACATCCGCCGCGAGCCGGACGCCGAGGACGCCGAGCGGTACCAGACCATCTTCGCCCGCCGCCCCGGCAGCGCCGCCGCCCCCACCGCCGGCCTCCACTTCACGCCGGCGATCCTGGCCCGGCTCGAGGCCCGCGGCGTCGCCCGGACGGCCGTGACGCTCCACGTCGGGCCCGGCACCTTCCTCCCGGTCCGGGCCGAGACGCTGGAAGGTCACCGGATGCACGAGGAGCGGTACGAGGTGAGCGAGGCGGCGGTCGAGGCCGTGGAGGCCTGCCGCGCCAGGGGCGGGCGGGTGGTGGCCGTCGGGACCACCGCCCTGCGGACGCTCGAGTCGGCCTTTCGAGCCGGTGGCTTGCGGCCGGGGGCGGGCCGGACCTCCCTCTTCGTCCGACCGGGTTACGCCTTCGGGGTGGTGGATCGGCTGGTCACAAACTTCCACCTCCCGAGGTCTACCCTGCTCATGCTGGTCTGCGCCCTCGGCGGCCGCGAGAGGGTGCTCGCCGCGTACGCCGAGGCCGTGGCATGCCGGTACCGGTTCTTCAGCTACGGGGACGCCATGCTCCTGACACGGGGGTGAACTCGTCCGTGTCGCATGGTGTAGGATGCACGACGTCGGGAAGGAGGTCCGGGGTGCACAGCGTCTCCGTCAACCTGGAACCACCACAGTTCCTGGCCGGCTGGCGGCCCGAGACTGGCGCGCTCTTCCTGCCGGCGCTCTCCGACTCCCGCGTCGGCGAGGAGGTGGCGGTCCGCGTCGGCATCTACGGCCAGGCCATCCGCGCCACGCTCTTCGGCAAGGTGTCGCTGGTCCGGCGGGTCGGCCGCCCGGCCCTGCCGCCCGGCATCGAGCTGTCGCTCGACCGGGCCAGCCTCCCGGCGGCCGGCTTCCTGGCCCTCGCGGCGCGCGGCGAGCCCTTCAACTTCCGCGAGCGCTCGCCCCGCTTCACCGCCGCGCGGCCCCTGCGGGTGACCCACGCCGACGCACCCGTGGAGGCCACCACCATCAACGTCTCCGAGGGCGGCTGCGCCGTGCGCTGGACCGGACAGCTCCCGCTGGTGGGCGACGTGGTCCTGATCCGGCTGGGCGACGGGATCTTCGCCCCCTCGGCGCGCGCCGTGGTCTGCTGGAACCAGCCCGGCGGGCCCACCGAGCGCAGCGTCGGCCTGCGGGTCATCTCCGAGGGGCGCGCGGGCAAGGCCTGGCGGACGCTGGTCACCGACGTGGCGCGGTCCGGCGCGCGCGCCGCGTAGGCCGGCCCCGTCCGCGGCGCCGGCCCCCTCCGGCGCGATCGCCCAGCGCGGCCCGGGCGGTGGCGTGACGGGCCGACTTGACGCCGGAGCCGCCGCGGGGGAAACCGCGGGCGTGATCCGCTACGAGCTCCTCGCCACCGACGGCGCCGCCCGGCGCGGCCGCCTCCACTCGGCCCGCGGGACGGTGGAGACGCCGGTCTTCATGCCGGTGGGGACGGCCGCCAGCGTGAAGACGCTGGAGCCGCGCGACCTCGAGGCCATGGGGGCGCGCGTCATCCTCGCCAACACCTACCACCTGTTCCTGCGCCCCGGGCACGCCCTCATCGAGAAGCTGGGCGGGCTGCACCGCTTCATGGCGTGGAGCGGCCTGACGCTGACCGACTCGGGCGGCTTCCAGGTCTTCAGCCTCGGCGAGCGGTCCGAGAAGGCGGGCGGCGGCGGGCCCAAGCCGGGCCCCGGGCTGGTCACCATCGCCGAGGAGGGGGTCACCTTCCGCTCCCACCTGGACGGCTCGAGGCAGTTCCTCTCCCCGGAGCGGGCCACCGAGATCCAGCTGGCCCTCGGCGCCGACGTCATCATGGCCTTCGACGAGTGCCCGCCGTCGCTGGCCGGCCGCGCCTACCACGAGCAGTCGCTGGCCCGCACCCAGCGCTGGCTGGAGCGCTGCCGCCACGCCTGGGTGCAGGGCTCGGCCCGCCGCGCCCAGGCCGGCCTCACGCCGTCGGCCCTCTTCGGCATCGCCCAGGGCGGTCTCCACGCCGACCTGCGCGCCCGGGCCATCGAGGAGGCCGCGGCCCTCGACCTGCCCGGCTACGCGCTGGGCGGCTACGCGGTCGGCGAGACGCCGGCGGCGATGTGGGAGGGGGTGGCGCGCGACGCGCCGCGGCTCCCGCCCGCCAAGCCGCGCTACCTCATGGGGGTGGGCACGCCGGAGGACCTGCTGGCGGGCGTCGCGGCCGGCATCGACATGTTCGACTGCGTCCTGCCCACCCGCACGGCCCGCAACGGGCTGCTCTTCACGAGCCGAGGCCGGGTCAACATCAAGAACGCCCGCTTCACCGAGGACGAGCGGCCGCTCGACGAGGCCTGCGGCTGCCACACCTGCCGGACCCACACCCGGGCCTACCTGCGCCACCTCTTCCGGGCCGACGAGCTGACCGGCCTCCGGCTCAACTCCATCCACAACGTCCACTACTTCCTCGCGCTCATGGCCGGCGCCCGCGAGGCCATCCAGGCCGGCCGGTACGAGGCCTTCCGGCGAGCGCAGCGGGAGGGCTGGGAGGCCGGGCTCGACGGCTGACCGGCCGGGCCGTCCCCGGCGCGGCGGCCGCCCGTCCGGGCCGACGGGCGCGGGGCGCCCCCGCGCCGTAATAACCGTTGCCCCCGTGGCGAAAATGCTGTTAGAAATCGGCGCCTTTTCCCGACTCAGCCTCATGCACCCACCGGAGTTGCCATGCATCCCCTCTTCAACGCCTTCCTCGCCCAGACCGCGGACGCGACCCCCACCGCCCCCGGCGGGCCCGGCGCCCTCCTCCAGCAGCTGCCGTTCTTCATCGCCATCGCCGCGGTCTTCTACTTCGTGATGATCCGGCCCCAGCAGAAGCAGGCCAAGCAGCACCAGGGCTTCCTGGCCGGGCTGGCCAAGGGCACCGAGGTGGTGACGCAGGGCGGCCTCATCGGCACCGTGGTCCTCGTCGAGGACCGCACCGTCACCATCGACGTCGGCGGCGGCAACAAGGTCCGCGTCCTCAAGGCCAACGTGGCGGGCGCCTGGCAGGAGAAGCCGCCGGCGGCCGCCGGCAAGCAGGAGAAGAAGTAGATGGAACGCTCCTGGTGGTGGCGCGTCGGCCTGGTCGGCGCGGTGGCGATCTTCTCGCTCTGGCAGCTGGTGCCGAGCTGGTACTACTTCAAGCTCCCGCCGGATCAGCGGCTGGGTGAGGCCTACGACAAGTCGGTGCCCGGCTGGGCGCCCGACGCCAAGCGGCACCTCACCCTGGGCCTCGACCTCCAGGGCGGCATCCTCCTGGCCCTGGGCGTGGACGTGGATCGGGCCGTCAAGGCCAAGATCGCGCGGCGCGCCGACGAGATCGCCGAGCACCTCAAGACCAAGGGGCTGCCGTACACCGCCGCCGCCCCGGACGCCTCCGGGCTGCGCATCGCGGTGGCCACCACCGATCCCGCCGCCGTCGAGCGGGAGACCCTCGACTTCTACGGCGCCGAGCTCTACTCGCCGGGCGGCGCGCCCCCGGGGCAGGTCCTCTTCGCCTTCAAGGACCAGGTGCTGCGCGACTTCAAGGTCAAGGCGGTGGAGCAGGCGGAGAAGACCATCCGCAACCGCGTCGACAAGTGGGGCGTCAGCGAGCCGGACATCAAGCGCAAGGCCAACAACCAGATCCAGATCCAGCTGCCGGGCTTCAAGGATCCGGACAAGGCCAAGGACCTGCTGGGCCGCACCGCCCAGCTCGAGTTCAAGATCTGCGACGACGACAACCCGGTGCTGGACCAGGTGCAGTCCAAGCTGCCGCCCTGCCCGACCGGCCGCGACGGCCTGGTCTTCCCGCTCCCGGCGGGCGGCTGCTGGCGGGTGGAGCAGCCCACCAGCGGGTCCCGCCCCATCACCATCGTGCTGGCCGACAAGCGCCCCGAGCTCGAGGCGACCATCGCCAGCAAGCTCGCCCCGCTCCTCGATCCCAAGAAGGACGTCATCGGGATCGGCCAGGCCGACGTGGGCACCGACCTGGACCGCCACACCTACTACATGACCTACCTGCTGCGCGCCAAGACCGAGCTGACCGGCGACTACATCGCCGACGCCGGCACCAGCGTGGACACCAGCGGCCCGGGCCAGGGCCGGCCGGTGGTGACCTTCACCATGTCGCCGGACGGCGCCCGGCTCATGGAGAAGCTGACCACCGAGAACCTCCACAAGCGCATGGCCACCGTGCTGGACGACACGGTGGAGACCGCCCCCATCATCCAGGGGAAGATCTCCGACCGGGGCCAGATCTCGCTGGGCTCGGGCCGCGACTACGCCAAGCTCCAGGAGGAGGCCAACTCCATCGCCCTGGTCCTCAAGGCGGGCGCCCTGCCGGCGCCGGTCACCGTCGACGAGGAGCGGTCCGTGGGTGCCACCCTCGGGCCGGAGCTGGTCAAGAAGGGCACGCTGGCCGCCCTGGTGGGCCTGGCGGTGGTGCTCGTGTTCATGGCGATCTACTACCGGGCCTCCGGCCTGGTGGCCGACGTGGCGCTGGTGCTGAACGGCCTGCTCGTGCTGGCCATCATGTCCGTCCTCGGCTCCACGCTCACGCTGCCCGGCATCGCCGGCTTCGTGCTCACGCTGGGGATGGCGGTGGACGCCAACGTCCTCATCAACGAGCGCATCCGCGAGGAGATGCGCGCGGGGCGGACCGTCAAGCAGGCGGTGCAGCAGGGCTACGGCAAGGTCTTCCTGACCATCGTCGACGCCCACGTCACCACGCTGGTGGCCGCCGTGGTCCTCATGCAGTACGGGTCCGGGCCGGTCAAGGGCTTCGCCGTCACCCTCACCATCGGCCTGCTGGCGTCGATGTTCACGTCCATCGTGGTGACCCGCGTCATCATGGACTTCCTCACGCGCCACGACACGGCGCGTCTCTCGGTCTAGGCGGCCATGCAATTCAAGACCTTCGACATCCTGCCGCACGGCACCAAGTTCGACTTCGTCGGCAAGCGCCACATCGCCGTGGTGCTCTCCCTCATCGTCAACCTCACGGTCATCGTCTGGTCGCTGCCCTTCGTCCACGGCCTCAACTTCGGCGTGGACTTCGCGGGCGGCACCGAGATGGAGGTGAAGTTCGCCCAGCCCGTCGACCCCGGCGCCATCCGCAAGGGGGTCGAGGACCTGGGGTTCAAGGACGCCTCGGTGCAGACCTACGGCCCCGACGCCGACCACTCCTTCCTCATCCGCGTCGGTCGCGTCGCCCTCATGAACGACGCCGACGTGAAGCGGGTGGAGGACGCGGTCAAGGCCCGGCTGCCGGTCGCCTCGACCTCCTTCAACGCCGAGTCAGGCGACAAGATCGACTTCGAGTTCTCTTCCCCGGTGGCCACGGCCGAGCTGCAGGCGGCCGTGGAGAGCGCCGGCGTCCGCGTCCGCGAGATCCGCGAGGAGGCCGGCCTCTCGGCGGGCAGCAAGTCCTACGCGGTCATCACCCAGGGCATCCGCGAGAAGGTGGAGCACGACCTCAACACCCGCTTCGCCGCCGCCAAGCCCGACGTGCGGCGCGTCGAGTACGTCGGCCCGGCGGTGGGGCGCGAGCTCCGCAACCAGGGCTTCAAGGCCATCCTCTACGCCATGGCGCTCATCGTGGTGTACGTGGGGCTGCGCTTCGACTTCCGCTTCAGCCCGGGCGTCATCATCGCCATCATCCACGACGCCGTGGTCACGCTGGGCTACTTCGCCTTCTCCGGGCGCGAGTTCAACCTGACCTCCATCGCCGTCATCCTGACGGTGGTCGGCTACTCGGTGAACGACACGGTGGTGGTCTACGACCGCATCCGCGAGGACGCCGGGAGGTACAAGGGCAAGTCGCTGGCCGACACGGTCAACCTGGCCATCAACGAGACCCTGGGGCGCACCTTCCTCACCTCGCTCGCCACGGCGCTCTCGCTGGTGGGGCTGCTGATCTTCGGCGTCGGCACCATCTTCGACTTCGCCTTCGCCATGCTGTTCGGCATCGTCTCCGGCACCTACTCGACCTGGTTCATCGCCGCGCCGATGACGATCTGGCTCGAGGAGCGCGCCGCCCGGAAGGGTGCGTCGCCGAAGGCGCCCGCGGGCGCCTAGACGGCCGAGCACGCTCCGGAAACAGAGAGCACGAGGCCGTTTCCTGGGGTGGGGCCCCGACGGCTCTGCCGGCGGGGCGGGGGCGCAGCCCCCGGCAAGATCGACTGAACCAGGGGGCGCTTCGCGGCGCCGAAGACGATCGCGCCTCGCGAACCCTGGTTCAGGGCACCAGCTCCAGCCCGTCGCAGACCTCCGGGACGGCGTCCGGCGACCCCATGAAGCTGCAGGTGAGCGCCAGCGGCTGCCCGCGCACGGTGGCCACCGTCGTGATGGTCACCATCGTGCCGCCCCAGGCCTCGGCGACGGCGCAGCGGGTCGCCACGCCGTCCACGCGGCAGGGCTGGCCGTCGACCGGCGCCTCCGGCACGGGGTCGGTGGGCGGCGGCGCGAGCTTGGCGGCCTCCGCGGCGTCGTCGGCGTAGTCCAGGGAGGACGGCGCGAGCTCGGTGCGGAGCCCGACGCGGCGCCAGCGCCAGCCGTCGCTGGAGGAGCAGGAGACGTCGCCCCCCTGCGGATCCGCGCTGGCCTCGCAGCCCGCCGGCACGAGCACCGGGCGGCCCGCCAGCTCCGGCGGCAGCG
>JAJYAW010000064.1 GCA_021779335.1 Myxococcales bacterium
GAGGCCGCGCCGCCGGCCGCCCGGACCGACGCCCAGCGCGCCGCCGACGCCGCCGTGTTCCTGCGGGGCTTCCTCATGCCCCTACTCGGCCTGCTCGCCTTCCCCTTCGGCTGGCGCCTCAAGGTGGAGGACTTCACGGCCGCGAAGGCGGCCGAGGACGCCGCCGCGTGGGTGCCTGTCGCCCGCCGCTACCGGTGGGTGGACCTGGTCATCACCTGGGCCGGCGTGCCGGCCCGGATCGTGGCGCGAGTGCGCGAGCTGGCCGAGCGCCGCGCGCCGGCCGGGGAGCCGAAGCCGTGACCGGCAACCTCGGCCCCCTCGACCAGCGGTCGCACGAGCTGGTACTCGGCGTGCCCGGCTCGGGCAAGACCCACCATGTCAAGGCGCGGCTCGCCCGTGCCCGGCGCGTCGTGTTCTTCGACCCGACCGGCCATGACTACTCGGCCGAGGGCGAGCAGGTCACCGCGGGCGACCTGCTCGACCTGGAGCTGCTCCGCGGCGCGGTGTGCCGCCTCGTGGTGGTGCCCGAGGCCGACGACGTCGCGGAGGAGTTCCAGGCGACGGTGGCCGCCTGCCGGGCCGCCGCCGACTTCGGCGGGCTGGTCCTGGCTGCCGACGAGGTCGGCGACTACGCGCCCCGCTGCGGCGAGGCGTTGACCCGCCTCCACCGGAACGGCCACCACGACGGCGTCGCGTCGGTCCTCATCAGCCAGTGCGCCGTGGACATCCCCAAGACCTGCCGGAGGACCGCGACGCGCGTGACCTCCCTTCTCCAGACCGCGAGCGCCGACCTTGACGCGCTCGAAACCGAGTACGGGCCCGAGTTCCGGGAGCGCGTGGCCCGCTGGCGGCCGGGTGACCCGCCCGCCGTGTGGACGCTCCCTACGTTCAACCACTCACGCTGAAAAGGACCCGCCCCATGTTCGACTTCACCGGCTACGTCGCTGCCATCAAGAAGCACTGGCTGCTGTTCGCCCTCACCCTCTTCGTCGTCGTCGTCTTCTTCTCCGCGCCCTTCATCTGGCTGTGGAGGAACGCCAAGAAGCTGCCCGTCGTGGGCGACGCCCTCGGCAAGCTCCCCGGCGCCCAGAACTAACCGGCGCCTCGACCACCCTCCAACGCAAGGACGAACGACCATGGCCCGAATCATCCGCATCTCCGCTTCTCAGAACTGGCTGACCGGCGGCGGCAAGCTTCAGTTCCCCCTCGACTTCCTCCCCGTCGGCCACCGCATCACCGCCGCCCACCTGGAGGCGGCCATCACCATCGACGTCCCGGCCGCCGGCTTCACCGCGGACCAGCAGACCGCCCTCGTGACCGGCATCGAGCAGGAGCGCCGGCTGAGGACCACCGGCCTCGGCGAGTCGGCAATCGACTGGAGCATCCAGGGCAAGGACACCGTGCGCCCGGCGGCCCTCACCACGGGCAACGGCCAGGTGGTGTCCCTCTTCTGGCCGCTCGCGTTCTCCGACCCCCGCAACATCCAGGGGAACGACCACGCGCCGGCCACCGCGTTCCTGCGCGGGAAGACCCTCGACGTCTACCTCGCCAAGGCGGCCGACATCGTGGCGGCGACCGTGGTGCAGTCGGGCACCGTGCAGCTCGTGTGCTTCCTCGAGCCGCTGCCCGAGGGCGTCGTCCCGGCCTCCATCGTCAAGGGCTACGTCGAGGTCATCGGCAAGGAGACCCGCCTCCCGGCCGGCCGGTACACCGACCTCGTCATGGTGAAGAACGACGGGACGACCATCACCGAGGCCGAGCTCGGGAACATCCAGCTCACCATGGACGGCTCGACGAACCTCCTGGAGCGCGCCCGCACGCCCCAGCTCGCCCGGCAGTTCAACTACTTCCGGTCGAAGGGCACGACGCAGCAGGCGGCGTCGGCCGAGGGCGAGGCGCTGCCCAACTCGGGCGCGCTGCCGATGGTCCCGTTCATCTCGACGGAGGACGGCTACAAGGCGACCAAGCTCGCCAACGTCCGGCAGCAGCTCGTGCTGACCTTCGACGGCACCCTCGCCGCGAACGTGGCCCGGCTCTTCTACCGGTACATCGAGCCGCGCACCGCCGAGGCGACCATCAAGGGCGCCGTGAAGCTCGGGTACAAGGTCGGCGCCAAGTCCATCGTCGACCCCAAGACGGCGTCGAAGAAGGGCGTTCCCGAGGGCGCGCGCTACGAGGACTCGGCCGGCATCATGGCCGCCCGCATCACCGAGGCCGACTAACCGGCCATGGCGGGCAGCTCCTACATGGCCGCGCCGGTGCGGCTGCCCACGGTGCGAACCACCGTGGCGCCTGCACCGGCGCGGCCCCCGCCCCTCTCGACTTCTTCGGAGGCACCCATGGGTTTCTCTCTCTCCAAGCTCGCAAACTGGACCGCCAAGACGGCGGGCGCCATCGCCACCGGCAACCCGGCCGCCATCGTCGCCCAGGTCGCCGACGCGGTGCCGGGCGGCCGGCTCCCCACGAGCCGCACCGGCCCGACGAGCCCCCCGGCGCCCGGCTCCACCGGCGCACCCGGCGGGTCGTTCTGGGTGAAGTTCCGCAACTTCATGACCACCCCGGCCGCCATCATCGGCGGCGTGGTGCTCGTGGTCGGCCTCGGCGCGGTCCTCGTCTTCCGCCGCCGCAAGTAGGGGCCCGCCATGCTCAGGACCGACACGGTCAACGTGGGCGCCGTCCGCGGCGACCCGCAGATCCGCAACGCCTACGGGTTCGCCTGGAACGTCTCCACGCCCGAGAACACGCTCTCACCCGGCGTGGTGGTCCTGCGCGCCGAGGTGGAGCTGGAGGACGGCACGGTGCGGCGGCTCACGCTGCGGCCCGGCGCGTGGTACGGCGCCGAGCAGCTCATGACGCGCGTGTGGCTGACCTCCTCCATCGTCGGCGTGGGCGTCTTCGACTGGGCCGACGACCCGAAGACGGTCCTGACGTCGAGCGGCGCGACCGACGCGCCGAAGTTCCCCGCGGTGGAGGGCGTCTACACCAACCCGGGCGCGTTCACCTACAACGTCCCGGCGTCCAACTGGGTCAAGGACTTCACGCCGCCGGCCGGCGTCAGGACCGGCGCCATCTACTACCGGGTCGGGGCGAGCGGCAGCGCCATCCCGGGCGCCGGCATCAAGCACCTGGACGCCGCCGGCACCGTCCTGTTCGACACCGACGCCATCACCGCCGAGGGCATCAACAGCCTGAGCGGCCAGAACAGTCAGTGGCAGGTGCTCGCGACCTGGGGCCCGCTGCCGGGCGCGAATCAGGTCAAGGTCGGGACGGGTGGACTCATCAACCCGGTGTTCGAGTTCAACCACCCGCCGACGCCCATCGTCAGGGTGCGCTTCGGCGAGCAGGCCGCCGGCTTCGTGTTCCCCATCGGGACCCTGTTCGTCTCGGCGGTGTGGGGCGGCTGATGAGCGCACTGCCCGCCCAGCTCGACGGCAAGCTGACCGCCGCGCTCGCCGCCGAGCTGGCGAAGGCGGAGGCCGACGAACGCGCCGCCGCCGACGCGGTCGGGTGGTGGAACGACTGGACGGCCGGCGGGTCGGCGGCCGGCGCGGTGGCCTCGGCCGCCGCCGGCCGGCGCCTCTACGACGTCCACGAGGACCGCGCCGCCCGGGTGCGGGCCTCGGGCGACGTCGAGGAGCTGCTCTCCCTCATGCAGGACCTCGGCGCCGAGCTGGACCGCGGTTCCGTGGTGCAGCAGCTCGCGCCGGAGCTGACCTTCACCGGCGGGGTCGGCCGCATCGCCAAGGACTCGGCCAAGGACGCGGCCGACGTCGCGGTGGGCGTCGGCCGGGGCTGGCTCGCGGTCTTGAAGGCGTCGCCGTTCATCGTCGTCGGCCTGGCCGTGCTCGCCGTCGTCCTCTTCGTGAAGCGGAGGCCGACCCCGTGAAGCGTTGGCTTTGGCTCGCCCTCATCGTCCTCGCCGTCGTGCTCTTGCCCGGAGGTGCCATCGTGGCCGTGGTCGTCGTGAAGAGCCGGTCCGACTTCCTCCGGCTCATCGCCGCCGAGGTGGCGCGGCAACTGGAGGAGCTGCGCCCGGACCTCTCGCAGGAGACCCGGCAGCAGGTCGGCCGCATCGTGGCCGCCCAGGCCGCCTTGGAGTCGGGCTACGGCTCGACCAAGGCATTCAAGGAGGGCTGGAACTTCGGGAACATCTCCAAGGGCGCCTGGACCGGCCCGGTCATCGCGGGCGGCGACCTGGAGTACGACGCGGCCGGCAACGTCAAGGGCATTCAGCAGCTCTGGCGCAAGTACGACTCCCTCGCCGCCGCCGTGTCCGACTTCCTCACGCTCCTCTCTTGGTCGCGCTACCGGCCGGCGCGTGACCGCCTATTCGCCCTCGACGCCGACGGCTACGCGGAGCAGCTCCGCGCCGGTGGGTACTTCACCGCGCCGCTCGCCGAGTATCAGCGGGCCATTCGCGGCGCGCTCGCCGAAGCCGAGCGGGTGGCGTGATGGAGTCGACCATCCTGCTGGCGACGTTCCTCGGCTCCATCGTCGGCGGCTTCGTCGGCTCGACGCGGTCGCTGCACAAGGTCGCGGCCGAGGCCGCCGCCAAGGCGGTGCAGGCGCACGAGGACCGGTGCCAGCTCCGCGCCGTCGCCGCCGCCCACCTGGCCGGTGAGGTCACCGGCTCCCGCAGTCTCGCCCGCTGAAAGGACCCGTCATGCTGACCATCGCCGTCGCCCTCTTCGTCCTCGCCGTCCTGCTCTTCGGCCAGCCGCGCACGCCCGGCCGGCTGGCCCTCCTCCTGGTCGTGGTCGCGGTGCCGGCGGTCGCGCTCGCCCAGGCCATCGACGGCGGGACCGTCGTCGGCATCCTGCCGGTCTCCGACCGGGCGAAGGCCAACATCGCGTGGGGCTGGCTCGGGCTCTTCTACCTGGCCGGCATCCTCAAGCGGTTCACCCCCCCGCACACCATCGTGGGGAAGGCGCTCGACTTCATCACGCAGGACACCCGGCCGCCGCCGCTGCCGACCGTGAAGAACGACGCACCGTGATGTCACGTTGCGTGTAGGTCTACCGCCTAAGCACTTGCTCGGGCGGCGACCTCTAGACGGCGCCCGAGCACGCGCCGGCCGGCGTTTCTCTTGACAGCACCCCGCACCCCATCGCACCGTGCGGCCCACATAGCTTCCGTCTAGTTCACGCGTCTGGCGGCGCGTGCTACAAAGACCCCGGTTCGGTGCTCTAGAGGCACCGAGCTGCGCGACCCCCTCCCTGTGCCCGCCAGCCAGGTTGGGGGTCTCGCCTTTCTGGAGGTGCCGATGGCGGTAATCCCCCTCATAGCGCCCACGAACGAGCTGTCGGCGAAGCGGCCGAGCGGCGAGCCCATCGCACGCTTGGTCATGCTCTTCCGGCAGCACGTGTTCCCGGAGCTGGCCGACAAGACCCAGGCGACGTACCTCCAGACGTTCAAGCTCATCCCGCCGAGCTGGGAGCGGCCGAGCGTGGCCGAGGTGGGCGCGTGGGTGACGTGGCTGCGCGGGCAGTACCCGCCGCCGCCCGGGTGCCGCGACTCGTGGACGGTCCACCTCAACTGGAAGAACGTGGCCGCGCTCTACTCGTGGGCCAAGGACTGGGGCTTCGTGGAGGGCGTGAACCCGGCGGCGGTCCTCGGCCTGAAGAAGCCGAAGAGCCGGGCGCGGGCCATCCTCGACCTGGCCGACGTCTGGCCGGCCATCCTGGGCGCCTGCCTCGACGACCGGCAGCGGTGCTTGCTGGAGACGGCGAGGGCGACCGGGTGCCGGTCGTCGGAGCTGCTCGCGTTGACGCCGAGCGACATCGTCACGACGGCGCGCCCGTGGCACATCCACGTTGAGAGGCAGCGGCGGCCGGGGCAGTGGGTGACCGAGCACGTGAAGACGGACCACGGCGTGCGCAGCCTGCCGGTGCCGCCGGAGCTGGAGGCGCTCCTGCGCGAGCTGCTGACCCAGCCGGCGCCCGAGGTGTGGGTGGGGCGGGGGCGGCAGCGGCTCCAGACGGTGCCCTTCCTGTTCCCCTACCGGCAGCACGAACTGAACGCGATGAAGACCCGGTGTGCGGTGGTGGCGCCGGGAGCGTTCCCAAAGGGCGACTGGCTGCACACGCTCCGGCACACGCTCGCTATCAGCATGATGCGGACGGGGGCGAGCACCGACGACATTCAGCGGCAGCTCGGGCACGACTCGCCGACGACGACCCAGTTCGTCTACTCGCAGTTCGCCAGCCGGCCGGCCGAGGCGCGGCCGGTCATGCGGGCTATGAAGGCCATGGAGGTGGGCCCGACGAGGTGGGGCGCACCACCTGGAGCGGGGCCGCCAGTCGGGGCCCCACAAGGTGAAGCCGTCACCCCGGCAAGGGCGACGGCTTCGAGGGTGAGCAAGCGGAGCAGTCCAACCGGAAAGAAGGAGAACACCACATGCAGCACCACAACGACGAAGCGACAGCGGGCACTACCGGGTCTCAGCGTGGGCCCGGTGGTGAAGAAGCCAAGGAAGGGCCGGCGGTGAGCTGCTACGGCCCCTGCGATGCGTGCGGCGGTGAGGGCGACCTCTTGCCGCTGTCTCCCGGAGGGCTCGTTTGCGACAGGTGCGCGAGCGGGCCAGCCAGTTTGAATCCTCCCCCGGCGATTCGTGAACCGAGCCCCTATCCTCCCGTTCCGGCTAGGGGAGCGCCGGAGGGGAGGTTTTCAAATGTGCCCAGGAGAGGATTCGAACCTCCACGGTTTTGAGGCCGCCAGACCCTGAATCTGGTGCGTCTACCAGTTCCGCCACCTGGGCAGTGGGCCCCGGAAGTAGCGCAGGGGAGCGTGGGTGTCAACCGGCAGGTGCTCCGGCGGGGTCGCCACCCGCCAGATTGCTCGCGCCGGCGGGGGTCCCGGGTAGAATCCGCGGCCTCGGGAGAAGACCCCACATGCTCGCCGCCACCGCCGCCCTCGCCGCCCTGCTCCTCGGCGCCCCCGCCGCCCCCGCCCAGCCCCCGGGCGCCGCCGACTCGCCGGCCGACGGGCGCAGCACCTCGCTCCTGGGCGCCCGGAGCCTGGACGGCGGCTCGGCGGCCCTGGCCTGGGCCGGCTTCGCCTCGCTGGGCGCCGCCTACGCCCAGGGGATCACCACCCAGGACGACCTGGGCGCCTCGGCCGAGTTCGACTGGAGCAGCACCGAGCTCTGGCTGTCGGGCTTCTGGCGCCGCCCGCTGGGGAGCGTGGCCGGCTGGGACGTGGGCGGCCGGCTCCGGCTCGGCTGGTACGTCGACGCCGGCGGCACCTGGATCCACGCCGACAACCGGGGCGACCGGGGCCTGCTGGCCGCGCCGACGCTGGTCTTCTCCACCCGCGCGGGCGACGGGCTGGTCTCGCTCTCCGCCGACCTCCCCCTCACCTTCACCGCCTGGCGCGGCGGCGGCTTCCTGCTCGCGCCCAAGGTCGCGGTCGGCTACGAGGCCCCGCTCTACGGGGACCTCACCATCGGGGTGCGCGCCGGCGTGAGCTACCGCGGCGGCGGCGGCGGCGCCCCCATGCGCGCCGGGCGCGTCGAGCCCGAGCTGCTGGTGCTGGTGGGGTACCGGGTCTTCTAGGCCCCGCCGGCCGCCCGGGCCGGCCCGGCCCCGGCGCCTACCAGCGGACGGCGCAGGCCAGCGCCCCCGCGGCCACCGGCCCGCCGCAGGCGCGGTCCACGCCCTCGAGCCGCTTCAGCATCTCGTCGGCGTCCACCGCGCCGATGACCCGGTCGCGCACCTCGCGCCCCTTGCCGTCGATGAAGATGACGGTGGGCATGCCGACCACGCCGTACTTGTCGGCCAGCGCGAGGAAGGCGTCGGTGGAGTCGGTGCCGTCGGCCTTGAGCGCCACGAAGCGGCTCGCCTCGGCCTGCACCCGCGGATCCGCCCAGGCCGTCCGGTCGAGCTCCTTGCAGGCGGTGCACCACTCGGCCCAGAAGTCGATGATGACGGGACGCCCGGTCGCCTTGGCGAGGGCCACCGCCTCGGCCTCCGACTTGAGCCAGGTGAGCCCCTGCGCCGCGTGGGCCCGCTCGCGCGCCGCCGCGGCGCCGGAGGCGTAGGCCGCGCCCAGCACCACCAGCGCCACGCCCAGCGTCTTGAGGGCCCGCTCCGTCGCCGCGCCGTGGAAGCTGGCGTGGAGCGCGCCGAGCAGCACGCCGGCCGCGGCCGCCCCCGCCGCCAGCCAGGCCGCCGCCGGCGCGGCCGAGAAGACCGGCCGGAGCCCGGGCAACAGGTCCTTCAGGTAGATGGCGGCGGCCGCCAGCAGGGCCACGCCGAAGAGCGACTTGACCGTCTCCATCCAGGCGCCGCTCTTGGGGAGCGAGAGGGAGAAGGCGCCGATGAGGAAGAAGAGGAGCCCCATCCCGAGGGCGAAGGAGAGCATCAGCCCGGCGCCGAGCGCCACCGAGCCCTGCTTGGCGATGAGCAGCAGGATGGAGGTGAGCACCGGCCCGGTGCAGGGGGCGGCGATGACGCCCGCCACCAGCCCCATGGCGAAGGCGCCGGCGCGCCCCGCCCCGCCCACCGCGTTCAGGCGGGCCTGCAGGCCGGACGGCAGCGCCAGCTCGAACGCGCCGAACATCGAGGCGGCCATGACGGCGAAGACGAGCGCCACCACCCCGATCACCACCGGGTTGTTCATGACGCCGCCGAAGGCCTGTCCGGTGAGGGCGGCGCCCACGCCGAGGGCGGTGTACATGGCGCCGATGCCGAGCACGTAGAGGCCGGAGAGGAGCACCGCCTCGCCCCGCCCCGCCTTGCGGGCGCCGAAGATGGAGACGGTGATGGGGATGAGCGGGTAGACGCACGGCGTGAGGCTGGTCAGCACGCCGCCGACGAAGGCCAGGCCGACGGCCAGGAGCGGCCCGGAGGCGTCGAAGAGTCTCCGGAGCCGATCCTGGGTCTCACCCCCCGCGGGGCCGGCGGCGAGGAGATCCGGCAGGAGCGCGACCGCGGCGAAGGCGGCGACGGCGAAGAGGATGCGATTCAGCTTGCGCATGGCGTGCTCTGGCAAAAATAAGCAAATTCACCGTGTTTTGCCGGGAATTCGTCGGCCGGACCCGCTTGACCAGGTGAGGGAAATCCCTATACTCGACCCTTATTGTCCACGATCAGGGTCCAACGTCCCGGAGGCCACCTCCGGCGTGAGAGGTCCCGAGGCGCGATGAAGATTCCGATCTACATGGATTACCACGCGACCACGCCGGTCGATCCGCGCGTCCTCGACGCCATGCTGCCGTACTTCCGGGAGGAGTTCGGGAACGCCTCCTCCAAGAGCCACTCGTTCGGCTGGCACGCCGAGGAGGCCGTCGAGGCGGCGCGCGCGCAGGTGGCCGCCCTCGTCGGGGCCTCGCCCCGGGAGATCGTCTGGACCAGCGGGGCCACCGAGTCGAACAACCTGGCCATCAAGGGCGTGGCCGAGTTCCACGCCGCCAAGGGGAAGCACCTCGTCACCGTGGCCACCGAGCACAAGGCGGTGCTCGACTCGATGCACGCCCTGGAGCGGCGCGGCTGGGCGGTCACGGTGCTGCCGGTGGCCAGGGACGGGCGCCTCGATCCGGCCGAGCTGAAGGCGGCGCTCCGGCCCGACACCGTGCTGGTCTCGGTGATGCACGCCAACAACGAGACCGGCGTGATCCAGCCCATCGAGGAGATCGGCGCCGTCACCCGGGCGGCCGGCGTGCTCCTCCACTGCGACGCGGTCCAGAGCGCCGGCAAGATCCCCTTCGACGTGGAGCGGGCCCAGGTGGACCTGGCCTCGCTCTCGGCCCACAAGCTCTACGGCCCGAAGGGCGTGGGCGCCCTCTACGTGCGCCGCAAGCCGCGCGTGCGGCTCACCGCCCAGATGGACGGCGGCGGCCACGAGCGCGGCTTCCGCTCCGGCACGCTCAACGTCCCCGGCATCGTCGGCTTCGGCGCGGCCTGCGCGCTGGCCCAGGCGGAGCGCGAGGCCGAGGCCGCCCGGGTGCTGGCGCTGCGCGAGCGGCTGCGCGCCGGCCTGGCGGCCGGGCTCGACCTGCTCACCGTCAACGGCAGCCTGGAGCACCGGCTGCCCGGCAACCTCAACGTGAGCTTCGCCTACGTGGAGGGCGAGGCCATGATGATGGCCATCAAGAACGTGGCGGTCTCCTCCGGCTCGGCCTGCACCTCGGCCTCGCTGGAGCCGTCCTACGTGCTGCGCGCCATGGGCGTGGGGGACCACCTGGCCCACAGCTCCATCCGCTTCGGGCTGGGGCGCTTCACCACCGAGGAGGAAGTGGACTATACCGTCCGCCTCGTCATCGAGAAGGTGAAGAAGCTGCGCGACATGAGCCCCCTCTACGAGATGGTGAAGGACGGCGTGGACCTCTCGCGCATCGAGTGGGCCAACCCGCACTAGGAACCCCCCCCCCCGCCCGGCCGGGGGGGGACGGACGGC
>JAJYAW010000065.1 GCA_021779335.1 Myxococcales bacterium
TCGGCGCGTGGCTCGCTCACTTCTTCAAGAGGTAGCCATGGCGCTCCGTCAACACCTCCTCATCGTCGGCCGCGTCCCGGCCGAGGCCCCGGGCGGCGAGCAGCCCACCTTCTCGAAGGGCGTCGCGTTCCGCGTGCAGTCGACCAGCGGTTCGTCGTTACCGCCCGGCGAGTTCCCCCCAGCCGTGGCGCCGCTGTACGGGGCCGGCGACCTCGTGCTCCTGCGCCTGACCACGCCCGACGGCAAGGCCGTGCGCCGCGAGCTGGTCACCCACCACGCTGGCTCGCCGGGGTTGTGGCTGCCCGGTGCGTTCGGCGAGGGCTCGCGCATCGAGTACCTGGACAACGGTCTCGCGGGCGGCCAGTACCTCGCCATGGTCGACGTCGTCGACCACCTGTGGGAGGCCGGGCTGCCCGGGCCGTGTCCGTGCGGCGTCGAGAACTGCGGCCTCCCTCGGCGCCACCACGATTGACCCGTGGCGCGCACCTCGCACATCGTCCGCGCCTTCATCGGCGCCCCCACCCTGGCGACGCGGCTCCGCGCCTGCCGGGCGTGGCGGGTCTCGCCGATGCAGGGGGCCGACTACCTCGGCCCCTACGACCTCACCGGCACGTTCCCGGTGGTGGTGCGCCTCACCACGCCGAGCGGGGACCCCCTGGCGCAGCCGGTCACCGTGGACAACGACGGCTGGCAGACGGTTCCGACCGGGCCAGACTGGTACATCGAGAGCGTCGCCAGGGGGCCGGTGGAGGGCCGCATCGGCTACCTGTACGGCGCCACCATCCAGGACGCCCAGCCCATCAGCTACCTCGTCGAGTGCGTCGACGACGTGTCCGAGACCGGCCAGGTGAACACGCGCACCGACGACCTGCCGCTGCCGCCCGCCGTGGAGTTCACGAAGCGCATCACGGGCCCCGTCACGCTCAACGCGGGCGGCACGCTCGCCGGCTGCGTCGGCCCGATCTGGGCGAACCGCCTCGCCGTCGTGCTCTTCGGCCCGACCCCGGCGCCGCCGGCCCTCCAGTTCATCGACCTGTCGCTGAGCGCCACCTTCAGCGTGCCGGCGCCGGCCTCGCTGCCAGCGGAGCTGCTCCTTGGCTTCCCGCCGGGCGCCGTGACGCCGGGCCGGGTGCTGGCCGGCTCGACGCCGCTCCCCCCTGGCAGGACGGCGGCCCTCGTCAACGTCCAGGCGTGGACGTTCACCCTGGCGCAGTACCTCGACGTCTGCTTCCGGTGGAGCCGCTGACGTGCTCACCTCCGGCGAGCTCGCGGCGATGTCGAACGCCCTCGCGGGCGCCGAGGCGGCCGTGCGCGAGGCCGAGGCGGCGGCGGCCGAGGCGGCAAACCTCCTCTCCCGGCTGCCGCTCGTCGGCGGGGCGTTCGCCGACCACGCCACCGAGCAGGCAGCCGAGTACGCCAGGGTCTCGCGGGGGCTGCTCGCCGCCCTGGAGACCAAGCGCGACGAAATCATGGAGGCCCCGGACTACGACCACGAGGCGAGCGCCGAGGTGGTGGCCATCGCGCGCAAGCTCGCCGGCCGCGACGCCGCGGCCGACGTCCAGGCCTACGTGGCGGCCTCGCCGCTCAAGGTCGCCGGCAAGAGCCTGGCCGACACCGTGGACATGGTCACCGGTGCCGGCCCGGCCGGGCGCTGGAACCCCTTCCAGGCGCTCGCCCGGTGGGCGCCATGGGTGGTCGGGCTGGTGCTGATCGTCGTGGTGCTGCCGCCGCTGCTCTCGCTCTTCGGCGTCCTCGCCGCGCCGAGGTCTCGGCGGTGAAGCGGGCGTGGTTCATCGCCCTCGCCGTGCTCGCCGTCATCGTGCTCCCTGGAGGCGCCGTGGTCGGAGTCGTCGCCGTCGTCAATCGCCGCCGCACCCGCGCCGAGTTCCTGGCGCTCATCCAGGCCGAGGTGGCGCGCCAGCTCTCCGAGCTGCGCCCCGACCTCACCGACGCCGCCCGCGAGGTCGCCGGCCGCATCGTGGCGGCCATGGCGGCGCACGAGACCGGGTACGGCGCGACGGTGGCATGGCGCGAGGGCTGGAACTTCTCGAACCTCACCGCCGGCAGCTACTGGACGGGCGACGTGACGCCGGGCCCGGACACCGAGCCGGACGGCCGCGGCGGGTGGCGCAACATCACCCAGGCCTTCCGCCGCTACCCCGCGCTCCCGGCGGCGGTCTCGGACTACTTCCGGGCGCTCAACTGGCCGGCCTACCGCCCCGCGCGAGACCTGCTCATGGCGGGCGACCTGGAGGGCTTCGCCAGGGCGCTCGCCCAGGGCGGCTGGTACACCGCCGACCCCGGCGAGTACGTGACCGCCATGCGCGACGCCTTCGACGCTCAGGAGCGCGTGGCGTGATGGACGCCACCGCCACCAACCAGCGGCGCCGGGACGACTCCATGCTCTTTCGCGTCCTCGACCGCTTCGGCCTGCCGACGCTCATGGTGCTCATGCTCTTCTACGCCTGGAACGGGGCGCTGAAGGAGGAGCGGGCCCGGACGGCGGTCCAGCAGGACCGCCTGGCGAGCGCCTTCGACCGGCTCGCGCTCTCGCTCGACGCCAACACCGCCGCGGCGATGAGCCAGCGCGAGGAGCTGCACCAGGTCGCCGAGCGGGTGCGCCAGCTAGAGGAGCTGGGCGCCCGCGCCATGGCGGCGCGGACCACCCTGCGAAGCAGTCCCACCCCAGCAAAGGACCACCCATGAACCCGAGCGACCTCAGCACCATCGTCACCGCCTTCCCGCAGGCCACCGGCCTGCTCGCCATGCTCCCGCTCGTGCAGCTCGTGGCGAAGCTCCTGGCGCCGCTGCCGGCCAGGCTCGGGGGCTTCAACCACTCGACGATCTGGAGCCGCTTCTTCGACACCGTGGCGGCGTTCCCGGCGGCCCCGGCGCCGCGGGCCGCGCCGCCGGAGCAGCCGGCGCCGTGAAGGCCTTCGGCCTGGCGGTGCTGGCGTCCTTGGTGTCGGCCGCCATCGTCGGCGCGGTGGTGGCCTTCCTGTGGCCGCTGGTGCGCCGCCAGGTCGTGGCCGACTTGAAGGGCGAGGTGCAGGCGCAGGGCGTGGTGCGGGGCGCCACGTCCGAGGCGCTCACCGGGCTCGTGGACGGCCTGAAGGCGCTCGGCGTTCGGCACTGACGGCGCGTCACGAACCGTCGCCCCGGGCGCTCCAGGGGAGGGCTCGCGCGGTGACTTGCAGGCCCGGCGCGAGCCGGGCACCGGGGGGAGCCTTGTTGACGCCGCGCCGGCCCCATGGTTCGCTTGGTCTCGGTCGAGCCCCGCGGTGCTTGCAGGCGCAGCGGGTAGAGCGAGACCACGCAGCGAGTGCCGGTGTGGGCCGGCGAGACTCGCGACCTCTTCGGGGGCGCTCGCAACCCTGCAAGGTGCGAGCGCTCAAGAGCCGACCCGGCGCCCACACGCCGTTGGTCGGCTCGCTTGTTTTTGGAGGTCGCGATGGGTGCAAGGGACGGCGAGGGCGGCGGCGGGAACCGGGGCAACGTGTTGCCCCTGGTGCCGAGGTCGGCGAGCGGCGGGAGTGACCCGAAGAACCTCCCCCAGCACGCCCTGTGGCGCGAGTGGTGGCTCGGGCCCGGCGCCCGCCTCAAGAACCCGAACACCTTCAAGAACTACAAGCGGTGCGAGGTGCTCGCGGCGCCGCTCGGGGACTACTTCACGGCGAAGGCCCTGGAGCAGTGGGCGGCCCGCCTCACCGACTGCGGCATGAACCCCCGCACCGTCTACGACGTCCACTGGTACATCCTGGGGGGCGTCTACCGGTGGGCGCGCGACCACGACCTCGTCAGCCTCAACCCGTTCAGCGACGCCGAGCGGGTGGTGCCGCCGCCGGCCGAGTCGCACCCCATCCGCAACATCGACGCGGTGTGGCCCCAGCTCCTCAAGGTGGCGCGAAACCCGACCGAGGCGGCCCTGCTCGGCGTCTACCGGTACACCGGGTGCCGGCCGGAGGAGGCCCCGGCGCTCTACCCGGAGGACGTCATGACGACGGGCGACCGGTGGCGCGTCTCCATCACCAAGCAGCGCGCCAACCCGAACCACCCGCACACCCGGGCGGCCAAGGGGCGGCGCGGCCGGGGCAACCGCTTGGTGCCGGTGCGTCCCGAGCTGCGCGCCCTCCTGGCGCCGGTGCTGGCCGCCTGGCGGCCCGTCCAGATGACCTGGGGAAAGCGCGTGGCGGACCGGCAGACCGCCGACGTGCGGTTCCTCTTCCCGGTGAAGAAGGACGACTTGGAGGGCCTGCGGCACCGGCTCGGCCAGGTGGCGCCGGAGCACTTCGGCGAGGGGCACGGGCTGCACACCTTCCGGCACACCGCGGCGTTCGAGTTCTACTCGCGCGGCGTGGAGGTGGTGACGATCTCCGAGTGGCTCGGCCACGAGTCGGTGCTCACGACCGAGAAGTACCTGTCGCGCATGGCGGGCGGCAAGGTGCGCAGCGACCCGGCCCTTGAGCAGTTCTTCGCGCCGCCGGAGGACCCGTCATGCCCCTTCTGAGCGAGCGGTGCGAGCACACGGCGACGGGCGACTGCATGGACTGCCTGGCGGCGCCTGGCGACGCCTGCCCGGCGCGGCCGGGGGCGTCGCTCGCGGCCAAGAAGAAAGCGCCGGCCCCCGTGAAGGGACCGGCGCCAGTTGAGGCGGCTTCGGGGCTTCCGTCTCAACCCATCCGGGGGCGCGAGAGGCGCGCTCCCATCAAGCCGCATCAGGGTTTGGACACGAACCCTGGTGCGATCCACGTAACCACCGGCAGGGAGGCCACAATGGAAGGTACTTCGAGTTGGGGGACAAGGATTCGAACCTTGATAGCCAGATCCAGAGACTGGCGTCCTGCCGTTAGACGATCCCCCAGTGTTCACCTCACCTGCGGCTTCACCAGGACGAAGACTCGCGTCTCGCCCTTGAGTTCGTAGACGTTCAGCCCATCCCAGCTCCCCGGCCTGGCCTCCGGGTTCTCGATGTGGACCGCCTTCACGCCAGGTTGATCGACGATGGTCCGCCTCGGGTACTTCGCCGGCGGGTAGGCGGCGCGGAAGAACTTGAGGGCCTCCTCGTACTTCCGCGCGACCTGGTACCGGTGCTCGCCGATCCTCCTCGCGTCCTCAGGGAGGGTCGCCCCGGCCACCTTCTCGGCCAGGGCGATGCCCGGAAGCGCCACGAGGAGCGCGGCGAGAGCGGCCTTATATCGGGGGGCGGGCTGCATGGTCAAGGGTCCGATGTACCCTCCCCGGGCGCCCCGGTCAACGCCCGCGGTCACCCCCTGCCCTACCGCCAGACCCCGTAGGTCCGCCCCTTGTGCCCGGGCTGCCGCAGCACCAGGCCGCCCTTCTTGGCGGCGTCGCCGGCCCTGGGGCCGATCCAGTAGCCCTTGGGGTCGCTGCGCCGCCAGCTCTTGCGGAAGAAGTCGTGCAGCTCGTCGAAGACGAAGGTCAGGCCGCGCGGCTTGCCGCGCATGTCCTCGGTGGCGCCGGTGACGATGAGCTCGGCCCAGAGCCGCCCGCCCACCAGCTCGCCCGCCTCGTTCTCCAGCGAGCGCTCGTAGTGGAAGACCGGCGAGGGGATCTCCTCGATCTTGAGCATCCCCCGCTCCGGCCCGCGCTTGATGGGGTGGAACACCACCGGCGCCAGGGCCTCGAAGGCCAGGTAGTAGGTCGACTGATCGAGCGCGCCCACCGTCCGGTCGTTGGCGAGCGGCGCCTTCCAGCCGGGCGGGAAGAGCTCGGGGTAGAGGGTGACCTGGTGGCGGTCGAGGAGGCGGAAGAGCGCCTTCTCGTCCTCCGGGAGCATGAAGAAGTACAGGGTGGCGGCCATCGGCCGGGGACTCTACACCGCCCGGCCGGCCAGGTCGTCGTAGCTCTGCGCGATGCGCCCGGCCAGGATGAGGAGCTCCCCCAGATCCGAGCCGTCCACCAGCCCGCCGCGCCCGGCGTCGGCGTAGAGCACGTTGACCACCCGCCCCAGCGCCAGCACGGGCACCAGCAGCGCGCTCCGGGGCACGCCGCCGCCCAGCCCCTTGAGCAGCCGGATGTTGGACCAGGTCCGGGGGAGCGGGCCGAGGAAGGGGGCGCGGGTGGCGACCACCGTGTCCACCACGCCCGGCACGCCGAGCGGCAGCCGGAGCCGGTGGACCGCGTCGGGCGTCAGGCCGGCGCCCAGCCCCGCCCAGCCGTGGGCCTCGCCGCCGTGCACGGTGAGGATGACGGCCCGCTCGAAGCGGGAGCGGGCGTAGCGGAGCACGGTGCGGGCGATGGTGTCGCGCTCGTCCACCCCCTCCAGGAAGCGGACCGCGTCGCCGAAGGAGAGCGCCGAGGGCTCCGCCGCCGCGCGCCCGGCCGGGTGGGGCGCCTCGGGCGCCGGCCGCTCGAGCGCGGTGGGGGGCTGGTGGCCAGGGCGCGCCGTCAGCGCCTCCAGCACCTCCAGCGTGAGCGGGGGGGCGTCGCGATCGAGGAGCGCGGGGTCCGCCGCGGGCGCCGCGGCCGCGCCAGGGGTCGCCAGGGCCGGGGCGAGGGCGGCCAGCTCGCCGGGGGGCGGCGTGACGGTCATCCCCGCCTTGGCGTACAGGTCGTTGAACTCGGCCTCGTCGATGAGGTCGCCAGGGGCCCCGGCCGGCGCGACGGGCACGGGCGCCGGCGCCAGGGCGCGCCGCCCCATGTCGAGGCCGCGGTGCTCCCGGGCGATCCCGTAGGCGCGGTTGAGCGTGCGCCACAGCCGGGCCTCGGGCACCACGAAGGCGTGCACGCTCTTGCCGGTGGCGAAGGCCACCTCGTCGAGCATCCGCAGGTCGCGGGGATCGCGCGCCAGCACGGCGAGCCGGCGCTCCGCCAGGAGGTACGGGACCACGTCCCAGCGCTCGGCGAGCCGCCGATCGAGGAGCCGGAGCGCCTTGGGATCCGGGGGCAGGTCGCCGTAGAGGGCCGGGGAGCCGGTCTGCCGGCCCAGGGCGAAGGCGAGCACGTCCTCGCTCACGGCGCCCAGCTCCATCAGGTTGGTGCCGAGGCGGCCCCCGAAGACGGCCTGGTTCTGCAGCGCCTGGCGCACCCCCTCGGGGGCGCAGGCGCCTTCCTCGACCAGGAGCTCTCCGATCCGCCGCTGCATGGGCGGAGTCATGGTAGCGCGCCAGGCGCTGCGCTAGCCAGACGCACCGTTCAGCGGCCGCCCCTGCCCCCTCCGGGCGGCCCCTCACCCCGCCCGGGCCGGGTCAGCCGCGCCGGGTCGAGCAGCCGCCTCGCCTGGGCCGGCGTGAGCCCTCCCAGCTCGACGGCCACCTCCAGGATGGAGCGGCCGCTCTCGACCGACGCCTTCACGATGCCGGCGGCCCGCTCGTACCCCAGTCGCGGCGCCAGCGCCGTGGCCAGGCTCACCGTCCGCTCGGCGTAGTGGCGGGCCCGGGCCCGGTCCGCCTGGAGGCCGCGGGCGCAGCGGACGTCGAAGGCGCGGACCGCCGCGGCCTGGATCTGCAGGGCGTGGCACAGGTCCCAGGCCACCAGCGGCATCATCACGTTGAGCTCGAGCTGGCCGCCCGAGGCGGCGGCGGCGATGGCGGCGTCGAGCCCGATGACCTGGTAGCTCACCATGGCCAGCATCTCCGCCATGGAGGGGTTCACCTTGCCGGGCATGATGGAGGAGCCGGGCTGCACGGCCGGCAGGCGCAGCTCGCCCAGGCCCGAGGTGGGGCCGCTGCCGAGCAGCCGCACGTCGCCGCCGATGCGCAGGAGCTCCACGGCGGCCCCGCGCAACGCGCCGGAGAGGGCCACGAAGGGGGCCAGCGACTGCATGGCGCCGGTCAGGCTGGGTGCGGCGCCGAGCGGCACGCCGGTGAGGCGGGACAGCTCGGCCACCACCAGCGCCTGGTAGCGCGGGTGGGCGTTGAGGCCGGTGCCCACCGCCGTCCCGCCGAGCCCCAGGAGCGACAGCTCGGGCAGGGCGTCGCGGACGCGGCCGGCGGCGCCGCGCAGCGCGGCGGCCCAGCCGGAGACCTCCTGGCCGAGCCGGACGGGGGTGGCGTCCATCAGGTGGGTGCGCCCGGCCTTGACGACGCCGTCCCAGCCGCGCGCCTTCCGCTCGAGGGTGGCGGCCAGCGCCGAGAGCGCCCCGATGACCGCCGGCGCCAGCTCCAGCGCCGCCAGCCGCATGGCGGTGGGGAAGACGTCGTTGGTCGACTGCCCCAGGTTGACGTGGTCGTTCGGATCGACGAGCGCCCGGTCGCCGCGCCGGCCGCCCAGGAGCTCGCAGGCCCGGTTGGCCAGCACCTCGTTGACGTTCATGTGGTGCGAGGTGCCGGCGCCCGCCTGGTAGGCGTCCACCACGAACTGGTCGCGCCAGCGGCCGCCCAGGACCTCGCGCGCCGCCCGCTCGATGGCCTGCGCCTTGCGGCGGGGGAGGAGCCCGAGCACCCCGTTGACCCGCGCCGCCGCCAGCTTGACGCGGACGGTGGCGTCCACGAGGGCCGGGTGGGCGGTCAGGCCGGAGATGGGGAAGTTCTGCACGGCGCGGCCGGTCTGCGCGCCCCAGAGGGCGGCCGCCGGGACGCGGACCTCGCCCATGGTGTCGTGCTCGGTGCGGGTGCGGGGGCGCGGCGGGCTCCGGCGCGTGGTGGGCATCCCGGGAGCGTAGCGCGCCCCGGCCCGGACTGCCCGGGCCCGAAGAGGGGCGCCGTCCGTCGCCCTACTTCTCGAGCGCGATCTCCTGCGCGCGGGCGCCGTCGTCGACCACGTACCAGACCCGGACCTTCTGGCCGGCCTGGAGGGTGGCCGGCGAGCCGACGGGCTTCCCGGCCGCGTCGAAGACCTGCACGTCGGCGCCCGCCTTGAAGGTGACCAGCCCGGCCGCGCAGCGCACCTCGAGCAGGCCCTTGGCGGCGTCGACCGAGACCACCACGCCCGGGTCGAACTTGGTCCGGTCGGTGACGGCGGTGACGCGCGGCGCGGGGAACGGCGAGGCGGCGAGCAGCAGGGCGGCGACCAGGGCGTTCATGGCGGCCCAGTATGGCGCGCCGCGAGGCGCGATGCCAGCCGCGGGGGGGCCGGGCCCGCTCGCCAGGGTCGCCGGCGACCGGGGGGGTGGCGATCCCCGCGCCGGGTGCGGTAGAGTTCACCAGGAGCGCGAGTGGAACGGCTCCGGCCCGGGGGGGCCACATGATCGACGCGCAGCATTCGCCTCGGCCTTCCACCTGGTTCCTGCCCGCCGAGCGGGCCTCGTCGGCGACGCTCGAGGCCCAGATCGCCTGGGCCCTGACCAACCCGGTCATCGACGCGATCCTCTCGACCTGGTCGGGCGCGGCGGCGGTGCTCAACACGCACCGGCAGATCGTGGCGCTCAACGCCAGCTACCTCGAGGCCGTCGGCCTGGAGGATCCCGCCGCCGCCCTGGGGCTGCGCCCCGGCGAGGCCATCGGCTGCGGCCACGCGCGGGAGCACCCGGGCGGCTGCGGCACCTCGCGCGCCTGCGGCGCCTGCGGCGCCGCCATCGCCATCGTGGCCGCCATGGCCCGCGAGCGGCCGGAGGGGCGCGACTGCTTCGTCACCGTCCCGCGCCAGGGCCAGGAGGTCGACCTCGATCTCGAGGTCCACGCGGCGCCGCTCGACCTGGACGGGCAGTCCTTCACGCTGCTCACGCTGGCCGACGTCTCTGCCGACCGCCGGCGCGCCGCCCTGGAGAGGGCCTTCTTCCACGACCTCTCCAACCTGGTGGCCGGCCTCTCCGGCGCCTGCCAGGCGCTGGACGACGCCGCGCCGGCGGAGCGGACCGCCGCCGCCGACGACGTGCGCCTCCTCGCCGCCCGGCTCGCGCGCGAGGTGCAGGTGCAGCGGGCCATCTCCTCCGCCCGACCCGGCGCGCTCGGGGTCTCGGTGGAGCGGCTGCCGGTGGCCCGGGTGGTGACCCAGCTGCAGAGGCTCTTCCAGCACCACCCGGCGGCGGCGGGCAAGGCGCTGGCGGTGGCGCCGCCGCCCGAGGCCGCCATCGACACCGACGCCTTCCTGCTCCACCGCGTCGTCACCAACATGCTGCTGAACGCCTTCGAGGCCAGCGCCGCGGGTGGCCAGGTGCGGCTCTCGGTGGAGGAGCAGGCGGACGGGGTGCTCTTCCGGGTCTGGAACGCCGGCGCCATCCCGGCGGCCCACGCCGCCCGGATCTTCCACCGCTTCTTCTCCACCAAGGCGGGCGAGGGGCGCGGCCACGGCACCTACGTCATGAAGCTCTTCGGCGAGACCTACCTGCACGGCAGGTTGGGCTTCACCAGCAGCCCGGAGGGCGGCACCGCCTTCGAGCTCCGGCTGCCCCGCTCGCTGGGCACGCCGGTCCCGCCCTGGGCCCGGGGCGCCCACCCGGCGTGACGGAGGCGCCG
>JAJYAW010000066.1 GCA_021779335.1 Myxococcales bacterium
CGGCGCAGAAGCGGCGCGGCCCGTGGGCCGGCAGGCGGGCCACCAGCGCCTCCGGCGCGGCGACGGCGAGCGGCCGGGGCGAGAGCGGCGCCACCCGGTGGGCCCGCACCAGGGTCACGTCGGCCAGCCGGGCCTCGTAGTGCGGCCCGCCGTCGAAGGGGTCGATGCGGTCCACGAAGCGGAAGCCCAGGCGCGTCAGGAGCCGCAGGGCCGGGCGGGTCTTCGGCCCCACCGTGCCGAGCAGCCGCTGCACCGCCGGCGGCAGCACCGAGGCGTAGACGTCGAAGGGCGGGAAGAGCTGCTGGATGAACTCCTTGTTCTTGCGGGAGAGCTTGTCGGCGGTGGGGTAGTCGAGCCCGGTGAAGCGCCGGCCGAAGGCCTCCCAGAAGGCGCTGCGCCCGTCGGGCCGGAGCGGCGGCATGAGCTCGGCCAGCACCGTCTCGCGGAAGCGGCGCGGGAAGGCGGCCATGTAGAGGAAGCGCACGTAGGCGAGCTGCTTGCCAGGCTGCTCCGGGGCGCCGCGCCGGCGCGGGTCCACCACCAGCCCGCCGATCTCGGTGGGGCCGTCGAAGTGGTAGCCCAGCGAGAGGACCCGGTGGCGGAAGTGGCGGTCCAGGGTGGAGGAGTAGTGCTCCCGCTCGGAGAGCTGGAAGAAGGTGCAGGGCGAGTCGTGCGTGCCGTGCTGGGCGATGACCATGGAGGTGCCCACCAGCCGGCCGCGCGCGTCCTCGGCCACGAAGACGTACTGGCGCCGGAGCGGGGGGCGCAGCGTGCCGGCGAAGCTGGCGCGCGAGCGGGCCAGGATCTGGCGCAGCGCCGGCGCCTGGTCGGGCAGGTTGACCGTGTCGAGCACGCGGGCCAGCGCCCGCAGCCCCGCCTGATCCCCCGGCTGCGCGTCCCGCAGGAGCAGCATGGCGAAGGAGTATCATGCCGGCGCGATGCGTGCCGTCGTCCAGCGGGTGAGCCGGGGCGAGGTCCGGGTCGACGGGGCGCCCGTCGGCGCGGTGGGGCGCGGCTTCGTGGTCCTGCTCGGGGTGGCCCGCGGCGACGAGGAGGCCGACGCGGTGGCCCTGGCCGACAAGGTGGCGGCCCTGCGGATCTTCGAGGACCAGGCCGGCAAGATGAACCTGGCGCTCGCCGAGGTCGGCGGCGGGGTGCTGGTGGTCTCGCAGTTCACGCTGCTGGGCGACGCCCGCAAGGGGAACCGGCCCAGCTTCGTCGACGCGGCGGCGCCGGAGCTGGGCCAGGCCCTCTACGAGCGCTTCTGCGCGCTGCTGCGCCGGAAGGGGCTGCCGGTCGCCACCGGGGTCTTCCGGGCCACCATGGCGGTGGAGCTGGTGAACGACGGGCCGGTCACCATCCTGCTCGACACGCGCCGGGCCTCCTGACGCGCCGCCGGGGCGCCCCGGCGCGGCCGCCGCCGGCGCGCCGGACCGGAGGTAGGATGCCGCCATGTCAGACTGCCTCTTCTGCAAGATCGCCCAGGGGAAGATCCCCGCCAGGATCGTCCACCAGGACGAGGACACCGTCGCCTTCGAGGACATCGAGCCGCAGGCGCCCTTCCACGTGCTGGTCATCCCGCGCCAGCACGTCGCCACCCTGAACGACCTGGGGCGAGAGCACGACGGCGTCATGGGCAAGCTCCTCCGGGTGGCCGCCACCCTGGCCCGCGAGAAGGGCTACGCCGAGAAGGGCTGGCGGGCCGTGGTGAACACCAACCGCGAGGGCGGACAGCTCGTCCTCCACGTCCACCTGCACGTGCTGGGCGGGCGCCAGATGGGCTGGCCGCCGGGGTAGCGCCCCGCCCCGCGTCCGCGGGGCCGGCCTAGCCGCGCGGCGCCCAGGTGGTGCGGGCCCGCGCCAGCTCCTTGCCGTCCTCCTCGCGGACCACGGCGTGGAGCCGGGTGCCGTCCCCCCGCGCCGAGGAGCGGGACCGGACGAAGCTGCCGAGGTGGCACTCCGCCAGGAACTGCAGGTCGAGCGCGGCCAGCCGCTGCCCGCGCCAGCACGCCTCGTCGACCGCCTCGAGCACCCAGGCCACGTAGCTCGCGTTGGTGACGTGCTGGTTGCCGTCGATGTCGGCCAGGCGGACCTGGAAGCGCCGCTCCAGCTCGGGCGTGGTGAGCTCCGGCGGCGGCGGCTCGGACAGCGGCAGCACGTGCGGGGGCTGCGCGTGGAGCCGCTCCGGCAGGATGCGGTCCGGGCGCACCGGCCGGCGCGTCCTCACGTCGAGGGCGAACCAGGTGGTGAGGGCCCGGCCGATCTCCACCCCGTCCAGCTTGAGGACGAAGTCGCGCAGCGCGGCCAGCCGGTCCAGGCCGGCCGGCCAGGTCTCCACGGTGAGCACGTCGCCCGAGCGGACCGGACCATCGAGCACCACGCGCTGGCGCGCCAGCACCCAGGTGGCGCCGAGCCGGTTCAGGGCGGCGAAGCCGAAGCCGAGCGCGTCGGCCGAGCGGCCGGCCGCCTCCTGCAGGTAGCCGGCCAGGGCCGCCGGGGACAGCAGGCCGAAGGCGTCGGCGTCGAAGGAGTGGACGGTGAAGTCGGCCGTGGTGACCGGGCGCGCCTGGTCCACGGCGGGCCGCCCGGTCACCCCTGGTACTTCTTGCTGAACCAGATGAGCGCCTCGAGGGCGTTGGTGGTGGTGAGGATGCCCACCAGCTTGCCGGTCTCGTCGATGACGGTGATGCCGTTCAGCTTCCGGTCGTGGATGAGCTGGGCGCACTCGGCCAGCTCGGCGTCGGGCCCCACCGTGTGGGGCTTGGGGTTCATGGCGGCGCTCACCGGCGTCTTGGCCAGCAGGTAGTGGACCTCCCAGGAGTCCATCGAGGTGGCCTTGCCCGGCGAGAAGGAGAGGAGCATCCGCTCGGTGACCAGCCCCACGAGCCGGCCCTGCTTCAGCACCGGCAGGCGGCGGATCCCCTTCTCCTTGAGGAGGTGGATGGCCTCGATGATGGTGGCCTCGGCGTCGATGGTGATGGGGTTGGGCGTCATCCAGTCGCGGACCTTCGTCTTCATCGGTGGCGTCCCCTCGAGGTGCGGCGTTGGCGTGTGGGGGAGCATCCTAGCGCCTTCCTCCATTTCCGCCTTGACCCACGCTCCGGGCTCCGTCGACCGGGGCGCCCCGCACGGGCAGTGCTCCTCCGCTGAAAACCCGGACGCAGAGCCCCGCCGGACCGCTCCGATGGCTGCCAGTACAACCCAAATGGGTCGCAATCCACTCCATAAAGCGACAAAATTGCGCGCTGGTCTTGCGTGCGTGCTTGCCGCACACGCACGGCCTCTGCCAAAGTGGGGGGACACCACGCAGCCGAAACGGAGGCGAAGCGAATGTCGTTGCTCGAGGTCCGCCACGTCATCCTTCATTTTCGCGGCGTCGCGGCGCTCTCCGACGTGAGCTTCACCGTCGAGCCTCGCAGCATCCACGCCATCATCGGACCCAACGGCGCCGGCAAGACCAGCATGCTCAACTGCGTATCGGGCGTTTACCGGCCGCAGCGCGGGAACATCCGCTTCAAGGGCGAGGAGATGATCAAGCTGGCGCCCTCGCGGCGCACCAAGCTCGGCATCGCCCGCACCTTCCAGAACATCGCCCTCTTCCGGGGCATGACGGTCCTCGACAACCTGCTCATCGGCCGCCACCTGCACCAGCACGCCGGCGTGCTCGGGGGGGGCTCTACTGGGGGTTCGGCCAGCGGGAGGAGATCGCGCACCGCAAGCTCGTCGAGGACGTCATCGACTTCCTCGAGATCCAGCACCTGCGCAAGAAGGTGGTGGGGACCCTCGCCTACGGCCTGCAGAAGCGGGTCGAGCTGGCCCGCGCCCTGGCGCTGGAGCCCGAGCTCCTGCTCCTCGACGAGCCCATGGCCGGCATGAACGCCGAGGAGAAGGAGGACATGGCCCGCTTCATCGTGGAGATCAACGAGGAGCGGGGCACCGCCGTGGTCATGATCGAGCACGACATGGGGGTGGTGATGGACCTCTCGAACCGGGTGACCGTCCTCAACTTCGGCGAGCGGATCGCCGACGGGACCCCCGACGAGGTCCGCCGCAGCCCCGCCGTCCAGGACGCCTACCTCGGCGAGCAGCACGGCCTGTTCGAATAGGAGCCCCGCCCCCGTGACCGCCATCGACCGCCTGGACGGCGACGACACCTTCCCGAAGCTCCTGGTCCGCAACGCCTGGCGCATGCCCGAGCGCGTGGCGCTGCGCGAGAAGGAGTTCGGCATCTGGCAGTCGTTCACCTGGAAGCAGTACGGCGAGCACGTGCGGGACTTCGCGCTCGGCCTGATCGCGCTCGGCCTGCAGCGCGGCGACAAGCTCGCCATCATCGGCAACAACCGGCCCGAGTGGGTCTGGAGCGAGGTGGCGGCGCAGGCGGTGGGCGCCGCCTCGGTCGGCATCTACCAGGACTCCAACCTGAACGAGGTGGCCTTCGTCATCGATCACTGCGACGCCAGCATCGTGGTGGCCGAGGACCAGGAGCAGGTCGACAAGATCCTGGACATGATGGACAAGCTGCCCAAGGTCCGCCACGTCATCTACACCGACCCGCGCGGCCTGCGGAAGTACCAGCACCCGGCGCTGCTGGCCTTCGAGGCCGTGGAGGCCAAGGGGCGCGAGCTGGGGGCGCAGCGCCCTGACCTATGGCTCGAGAGCGTGCGCGCCGGCCAGGCCGACGACCTGGCCATCATCTCCTACACCTCGGGGACCACCGGCTTCCCCAAGGGGGCGATGCTCTCCTTCCGCAGCCTGCTGGGGATGGCGCTCAACCTCCACGAGGTGGACCCGAAGCGGCCGGAGGACGAGTTCGTCTCCTTCCTGCCGCTGGCCTGGATCGGCGAGCAGATGATGTCGCTCTCCTCGGCGCTGGCGCTGGGCTTCACGGTCAACTTCCCCGAGTCGCCCGAGACGCTCTCCGAGGACACCCGCGAGATCGGGCCGCACGTCATGTTCGCGCCGCCCCGCTACTGGGAGAACGTGGCGTCCACGGTGCAGGTCAAGATCATGGACACCACGCCGTTCAAGCGCTTCATGTACGAGCGGCTGCTGCCGGTGGGGAAGCGGGTGGCCGACCTGCGCTTCGAGAAGAAGCCGGTGCCGCTCTCCTGGCGCGTCCTCTACCGGCTGGCCCACTGGGGGCTCTTCCGGGCGCTCAAGGACCGGCTCGGCTTCAGCAACATCCGCAGCGCCTCCACCGGCGGCGCCGCGCTGGGGCCCGACGTCTTCCGGTTCTTCCACGCCCTGGGCGTGCCGCTCAAGCAGATCTACGGCCAGACCGAGATCGCCGGCATCTCCTGCATCCACCGCGAGGGCGACATCCAGTTCCACACGGTGGGCCAGCCCATCGCCGAGACCGACGTGCGCATCTCGGAGGGCGGCGAGATCCTCTCGCGCAGCCCCTCGGTCTTCGCCGGGTACTACAAGAACGAGGAGGCGACCCGCGCCACCCTGGTCGACGGGTGGCTCAGGTCGGGCGACGCCGGCTACCTCACCGAGGACGGCCAGCTCGTGGTCATCGACCGGCTCAAGGACGTGATGAAGCTGGCCGACGGCACGCAGTTCTCGCCGCAGTTCATCGAGAACCGGCTCAAGTTCTCCCCCTACGTCAAGGAGGCGGTGGTGGTGGGCAACAACCTCCCCTACCTGACCGCCATGATCTGCATCGACATGGGCGTGGTGGGGAAATGGGCGGAGAAGAACAAGCTCTCCTACACGACCTACACCGACCTCTCGGCCAAGCCGGAGGTCTACGACCTGGTGCAGGTGGCGGTCGACGAGGTGAACCAGACCCTCCCGGCGGCGGCCCGCATCCAGAAGTTCGTGCTGCTCTTCAAGGAGCTCGACGCCGACGACGAGGAGCTGACCCGCACCCGCAAGGTCCGCCGCGGCTTCGTGGAGGAGCGCTACGCCATGGTCATCGCCGCCCTCTACGGCGAGGCCCCGGCCGTGGACATCGACACCACCATCAAGTTCCAGGACGGCAAGACGGCGCGCATCCGGACCACCATGCTGGTGCGCCGCCTCGACCTGGGGAAGGCGGCCTAGATGGAGTTCTTCCTCCAGCTCGTCCTCTCCGGCCTCGTGGTGGGCTCGATCTACGCCCTGGTCGGCCTGGGCTTCGTCATCATCTACAAGTCCTCCTCCATCCTGAACTTCGCCCAGGGCGAGTTCCTCATGCTGGGCGCCTACGTCTGCGTGGCCATCTTCAACGCCACCAAGGTGCCCTTCCTGGCGGCCTTCCTGCTCACCCTGGTCTTCTCGGCGCTGCTGGGGGTGACCCTGGAGCGGGTGCTGCTGCGCCCCATGATCGGCGAGCCGGTCATCTCGGTGATCATGCTGACGCTGGGGCTCGCCTCGGTGCTCAAGGCGGTGGTCCAGGGCATCTGGGGCACCGACACCCAGCCCTACCCGGAGATCTTCCCGACCACCCCGGTGCGCATCGGGCCGCTCCCGGTCTCGCAGGGCTACCTCTACTCGGTGGGGAGCGTGCTGGTCCTGCTGGCCCTCTTCTCGGTCTTCTTCAAGTACTCGCGGGCCGGCATCGCCATGCGGGCCACCGCCTTCAGCCAGCAGGTGGCCCTCTCCATGGGCATCTCGGTGAAGCGCATCTTCGCCCTCTCCTGGTCCATCGCGGCGGTGGTGTCGGCGGTGGGGGGGGTGCTGCTGGGCGGGGTGCGCGGCGGGGTGGACGGCGCCTTCGCCCTCTTCGGGCTCAAGGTCATCCCGGTGGTGATCCTGGGCGGGCTCGACAGCGTCGCCGGCGCCATCGTGGGCGGCGTCATCATGGGCGTCCTGGAGAACCTGGCCGGCGGCTACCTGGACCCCCTGCTGGGCGGCGGCGTCAAGGAGGTGGCCCCCTTCGTCGCGCTGGTGGCCATCCTGGCGGTCCGGCCCTACGGGCTCTTCGGCAAGATCAAGATCGAGCGGGTCTAGGAGAGGAACGGCATGCGCTGCGGAGACTTCCGGCAGACTTACGTGCAGGACATGGCGATCTTCGAGAGCGCCTTCGGCCGGCGCGTCTACCTGCTGTTCCTGGCCAGCCTGGCCTTCGTGCCGGCCTTCGCCAGCGGCTTCTGGATGGACGTGGCCAACCGCGTCCTCATCGCCATCATCGCCGCCACCGGCCTCAACATCCTGACCGGCTTCACCGGCCAGATCTCGCTCGGCAACGCCGCCTTCCTGGCGGTGGGGGCCTACGCCACCGGCTACCTGGCCGGGCCCATGGGCCTGCCCTTCCTGGTGGTCATCCCGGCGGCGGGGGTCCTCACCGCCCTGGTCGGGATGGTCTTCGGCGTGCCGTCGCTCCGGCTCAAGGGGCTCTACCTGGCGGTGGCCACGCTGGCCGCGCACTTCGTCATCGAGTTCGTCGTCACCCACTGGGAGTCGGTGACCGGCGGCGTCAACGGCATGAGCGTGCCGGCGGCCAGCCTGGGCGGCCTGAGCTTCAAGGGGGACCGCACCCTCTACTACCTCGTCCTGCCGCTCACCGTGGCCATGCTGCTCTTCGCCAAGAACCTCTTCCGCACCAAGGTGGGCAAGGCGTTCGTGGCCATCCGCGACCAGGACATCAGCGCCGAGGTCATGGGGGTCCACGTCTTCAAGTACAAGCTGCTCTCCTTCGGGGTCTCCAGCTTCTACGTGGGCGTGGCCGGCGCGCTGCTGGCCTACCAGGCGCGCACCATCAGCCCGGAGAGCTTCCCCATCACCCTGGCCATCGACTTCCTGGGGATGATCATCATCGGCGGCATGGGGTCCATCCTCGGCTCCATCTTCGGCGCCATCTTCATCACCCTGCTGCCGGAGCTGCTGCGCCTGGCCGTGACGCCGCTGGCGAGCCACTTCCCGGAGCTCACCACCCTCTTCGCCTCGCTCAAGATGGGCGTCTTCGGCCTGGCCATCGTGCTCTTCCTGGTCTTCGAGCCGGACGGCATGGCGGCGCGCTGGCACAGCATCAAGGCCTACTGGAAGCTCTACCCCTTCTCGTACTGATCGTAGAAGCGTCCGCAGCGAAACGTGCAGTCCAACCGGAGGTCCCCATGACGTCGAAGTCCAGGCTGGCAGTGGCGGCGGTGGTGTTCCTGGCCGCCGCACAGGCGCAGGCGCAGGAGGTGAAGGTCGGCGGCATCTTCGACCTCACCGGCATCACCTCGGACGTGGGCAAGCCGTACGCCCAGGGCGTGCGCGACTGCGTCGCCAACGCCAACGCCGCCGGCGGGGTGAACGGCAAGCAGATCAAGCTCATCGACGTGGACTACGGGTACAAGATCCCCGAGGCCGCGTCGGCCTACAAGCGCATGACCGAGGACGACAAGGTCATCCTCATCAACGGCTGGGGCACCGGCGACACGCTGCGCCTCAAGGACTCGGTCAACGCCGACAAGGTCCCCTACTTCTCCGGCTCCTTCGCCGGCGACCTCACCAACCCGGCCAAGACCCCCTACAACTTCTTCGTCGCGCCGAGCTACTCCGACCAGGCGCGCGCCTGGCTCTCCTGGGTCAAGGAGGACTGGAAGGACAAGTCGCGCAAGCCCCGGGTGGCCTTCTTCTACGGCGACAACGCCTACGGCAAGGCGCCCATCGCCGCGGCCAAGCAGTTCTGCGCCGAGACCGGCATCGACGTGGCCGGCGACTACATCCTGCCGCCCAACTTCCAGGACGCCAACTCGCAGCTCCTCGCCATGAAGCAGGCCGGGGCCGACTACGCCTACATCAACGTCACCACCACCGGCGTCTCGCTGGTGCTCAAGGGCGCGGCCGCGCTCGGCCTCAAGACCAAGTGGGGCTCCAACCCCTACGGCTTCTCCGAGCAGCTCCCGCTGGTGGCCAAGGAGCTGGCCGAGGGCGTCACCGGCGTCATGCCGCACGTGCCGTACGGCGAGAAGGTCCCGGGCATGGTGGCCATCCTGGCCTTCAACAAGGCCCACCACGGCGGCGAGGCGCACGACGCCATGTACGTCCGCGGCTGGTCCTCGGCCCTGGTCTGGATCGAGGGGCTCCGCCGCGCCGACAAGGCCGGCAAGCTCACCGGCGAGGGCGTCAAGGCCGCGCTGGAGACCTTCAAGGACTTCGACCTGGGCGGCCTGACCGCCAACGTCACCTACACGCCCACCGACCACCGGCCGTCCACCACCTGCGCCGTCTACCAGGTGAAGGGCGGCAAGCTGGTGAAGATCAAGGACTACACCTTCCCGCGCCGGGCCGACTGGCTCGGGCTGTAGCGGTCACCGTCGCACGGCGTCCCGCCGCGACCGGCCCGTCCGGTCCCGGCGGGCGCCGCCCCCGTCCCGAGGAGCCATCCGCGTGCTCAGCCTCAAGAACGTCGAGGTCATCTACGACGACGTCATCCTGGTCCTCAAGGGACTCTCCCTGGAGGTGCCGGAGGGCAAGATCGTGGCCCTGCTCGGCTCCAACGGCGCCGGCAAGAGCACCACCCTGAAGGCCATCTCCGGCCTCCTCCACACCGAGGAGGGCGAGGTGACCGACGGCGTCATCGAGTTCCTGGGCCAGAAGATCAACGGCATCCCGCCGGAGCAGATCGTGCGCCGGGGCATCTTCCAGGTCATGGAGGGGCGGCGCGTCTTCGAGGACCTGACCGTCGAGGAGAACATCGTCGTCGGCGGCTACACGCGCAGCGACCGGGCCGGCCTGAAGCGCGACATGGAGATGTGCTACTCGTACTTCCCCCGCCTCAAGGAGCGCCGCAAGAAGCTCTCCGGCTACCTCTCCGGCGGCGAGCAGCAGATGCTCGCCATCAGCCGGGCCCTCATGGCCCGCCCCAAGCTGATCCTGCTCGACGAGCCGTCGCTGGGGCTGGCGCCGCTGCTGGTCCGCGAGATCTTCGGCATCGTCAAGAAGATCAACGAGCAGGAGAAGACCACCTTCCTCCTGGTGGAGCAGAACGCCAACCTGGCGCTGGCCATCGCCCACTACGGCTACATCATGGAGAACGGCCGCATCGTGCTCGACGGCGACCCGGAGAAGCTGCGCAGCAACGAGGACGTCAAGGAGTTCTACCTGGGCGGCGGCGGCGAGGCGAAGAGCTACAAGAACCTCAAGTTCTACCGGCGCCGCAAGCGCTGGATCAGCTGAGCGGCGGCCCGGCCCGGCCCGGCCCACGGCCGCGCCGGCCCCCGGCCACCGCGCGCCGCCCACCCGCCGCACCGAGGTCCCGACATGAACCTGCGCACCGGCACTTACCTGCCCGCCGACGGCCCGCTGCAGGCGGTGATCGACAAGTCGGGCGTGCTCAACCACAGCCAGGAACTGGTCGACAAATACATGGCCGAAGGCGGCTATTC
>JAJYAW010000067.1 GCA_021779335.1 Myxococcales bacterium
CCCCGGCCGCCCGGGGGTGCTCAACGCGCCCCGGTCCCGGTGCCGCGCAGCGTCAGGAGCTCGGCCAGCACGCCGCCGGCGGTGAGCGCCCCGCCCACCCCGGCCCCCTGCACCAGCAGCGGCCGCTCGGCGTGGCGCAGCGTGGTGAAGGCCACGAAGGCCTCCACCCCGGTGAGCCGCGCCGCCGGGTGGGCCAGGTCCACCGCCGCCGGCCCCACCGCCACCTCGGCCCGCCCGTCGCCGGTGGGCACGATGGTCGTGAGGTAGCGGAGCGCCCGGCCGGCCCGCCCCAGCCGCGCCACCTCGGCGGCCAGCGCGGCGTCGTGGCGCCGCAGCGAGGCCACCAGCTCGAGCGGCTCGAGGAGGCCGGGGGGCACGAAGGGCGCGACCCGCACGTCGCCCAGCTCCAGGTCGAGCCCCGCCTCGCGCGCCAGGATGAGCGCCTTGCGCGCCGAGTCCAGGCCCGAGAGGTCGTCGCGGGGGTCGGCCTCGGTGTAGCCCAGCCCGACCGCCCAGCGGGTGGCCATGGAGAGCGGCACCCCCTTCTGCAGCTCGGCGCACAGGTAGCCCAGCGTGCCGGAGAGCGACCCCTCGATGCGCACCACGTGGTCGCCGGTCTGGACCAGCTTCCGCAGCGAGTCGATGACGGGGAGGCTGGCGCCCACCGCCGTGTCGTAGGCGAAGCGGCGCTGGTGCTGCCGGCGCGCCTCGCGCAGCCCGAGCAGCCGCCGGCCGGGCACCGCCAGCGGCCGCTTGTTGGCGCCGATGACGTCGATGCCGCGCCGGAAGGCCTGCTCGTAGACCTCCTCCATGCCGTCGGCCGCGGTGAGGTCCAGCAGCACCGGGCCCGGCAGCCTGGCCAGCCGGTCGAGCAGCGCCGGGGCGGTGGCCGGGTCGATGGGGCCGGTCTCGGGCGCCGCGGCCAGCGCCTCGCGCCAGCCGGCCAGGTCCACCCCCCCCTCGTCGAAGAGGGCGCCGCGCCGGTCCGCCACGCCGGCCACCCGCAGGACCACGTCGTAGTCGCGCTCCAGCCCCGGGCGCTGCGCCTCGAGCTGCTCCAGCAGCGCCGCTCCGACCTTGCCCTTGCCGAGGACCAGCAGCGAGCGCCCCTTCTCCGCGTAGGCCCGCTCCACCGCGTCGCCGGCGGCGGCCACGCGCGGCCGGCCGCGGAAGTCGGCCACCATGTCGTTGAGCCGGTCCACGTCGATGAGGAAGGCGTCGTGCCCGTGGATGGAGTCCATCACCGCGAGCCGCGCCCCCGGCACCAGCCGGGCCACCTCCCGCTGCTCGGCGGGCCAGTAGAGGACGTCGGAGTCGATGGAGACCACCAGGGTGGGCTGCCGGACGGCGCGCAGCACCTCCTCGAAGTCGCCGCGGCCGCGCGACACGTCGTGGGTGTCCATGGCGCGCGTCAGCGCGACGTAGCTGGCGGCGTCGAAGCGATCCACCAGCTGCTGGCCCTGGTACCGGAGGTAGCTCTCGATGGCGTAGAGGTCGGCCGCCTGGGTGCGCCGGGCGAAGCGCTCCTCGAAGGACGGGAAGCTCCGGTAGGAGAGCATGGCCATGGCGCGGGCCGCCGCCAGCCCGGCCGCCGGCGGATCCGCCTCCGGGTAGCGCCCGTCACGCCAGCGCGGATCGGCGAGGACCGCCTGCCGCTGCGCCTCGCCCAGCCCGATGGCCCAGGCCGAGTGACGCGCCGTGGAGGCGATGAAGACCATCGACCCCACGACCTCCGGGTACATGAGCCCCCACTCCAGGGCCTGCATCCCGCCGAGCGAGCCGCCGATGACCATGCGGACCCGGCGCACCCCGAGCCGCCGGCCGAGGTCGTGCTGCACCCGCACCATGTCGCGCACCGTGATGGCGGGGAAGGTGCCGTGCCAGGGCAGCCCGGTGGCCGGGTCGACCGAGGCCGGGCCGGTGGTGCCGTAGCAGCTCCCCAGGATGTTGGAGCAGACGATGAAGTCGCGCGCCGGATCGAGGGCGCGCCCGGGCCCGAAGAGGCGGGTCCACCAGAGGTCGGCGTCGGCCGAGCCGGTCAAGGCGTGGCAGACCACCACCGCGTTGGCCCCGTCGGCGTCCAGCGTGCCCCAGGTCCGGTACGCGACCGTGACGGCAGGCAGCCGCCCGCCCAGCTCGAGCTCGAGCGGGCCGAGGTCGAGGACGCGGGTCTCGGGCGAGGCGTAGGCGACGCGCGCGGCGCCGGGCGCCGGCCGGGCGGCGGTGGTGCGGGTGTCCGCCATCGTGGAGGAGCCGATGTTTTAGCGGCGCCGCTCCGGGAGTGTCAAGAATGTGGGGCGCGCGGCGGCGGCCCTGCGGCGTCACACGCACTCACCGTATGGCCAGGTCCGGCGCCGGGTTCCGTTGGCCGGGTCGCAGACTCCCGAGGGTGGCGCAGAACCCTCCGGTACCGAAAGGTGGGCCACCAGGAATTCCGGCCGGTTGGGCCCCGTCAGGCGACTGGCGTCATTGGCCCCGCACTTGCTCATGGCGTCAGGTCAGCGTCGGCCGTCAGCGCGGCGACGCCGGACGCAGCACCTACAGGGGAATCACCAGACATGACCACCACGGCGACCATCGAGCAGCCTCGCGGGCCCAACATCGTCCACGGCCCTGACAGCCCGCTCGTGGAGCTGGTGCGCACCTGCCGCCGCATCGCCGCCTCCGACGCCACCGTGCTGCTGACCGGAGAGACCGGCACCGGCAAGGAGGTCTTCGCCCAGTACATCCACGAGCACAGCCGGCGCCACGCCCGCGCCCTGGTGCCGGTCAACTGCGGCGCCATCCCGGAGACGCTGCTGGAGTCCGAGCTCTTCGGCCACGTGCGCGGCGCCTTCACCGGCGCCGTCGCCTCGCGCCGCGGCCGCATCGCCGCCGCCGACGGCGGCACCCTCTTCCTCGACGAGATCGGCGAGCTGCCGCTCTCGCTGCAGGTCAAGCTGCTGCGGGTGCTCCAGGAGCGGAGCTACGAGCCGGTCGGCTCCACCGAGCCGGTGCCGGCCGACTTCCGCCTGGTGGCCGCCACCAACAAGGACCTGGCCGCCGAGGTCGCCGCCGGCCGCTTCCGCCGCGACCTCTACTACCGGCTCCTGGTGTGCCCCATCGAGGTCCCGCCGCTGCGCGCCCGCAACGGCGACGCGGCCCGCCTCTTCATGCACTTCTGGAGCGCCCGCGGCGAGCGCCGGCCGCTCGATCCGGCGGTCATGGAGGCGCTGGCCGGCCACGACTGGCCCGGCAACGTCCGCGAGCTCGAGAACCTGGTGGAGCGGCTGGCCGTCTGCGCCGAGGGCTCGGTCATCCGCCTGGCGGATCTCCCCGCCTCGCTGCGCGGCCGGCGCGCCGGCGGGCCCAACCTGGCGGTGGTGCCCCCGGTGGAGCCGTCGGTCGAGCCCGCCTGCGGCGCCGCGACGCCGACCCCGCTCCCGGCGCAGGCCGATCCGCCGGAGGCCTTCCGGTTCATGCTGCACGGCGACGCGCCCTTGCCGGTGGACCCTGCGGTGGCGCAGGGGCATGCGGTCGACCTCCCCGGGATGCTGCGGCGGCTCGAGGAGGCGTACATCGACGCGGCGCTGACGCGGACGGGCGGCAACAAGAAGGCGGCCGCGGACCTGCTCGGCCTGCAGCGCACCACGCTGGTCGAGAAGCTGCGCCGCCGCACCCGGGACGCGCCGGCGTCAATGGCCTGACCGCGTCGGCGCCCTGACGGCGCCGGGATCCCCTCGCGCCGGCACCGGGCGGGCCTTCGGGCCCGCCCGCCTCGTTTCTCGGCCGGCCTCGCCCCGGCAGCGTCAGCCGACCGGCACGAACGTGCGCACGCCGGTTGCAGTACCGGCCTGGCGTGACGCCCACCGTCGCCGTCCTGGCGCTCCTCGCCCTCGCGCCGCCGCTCGCCCTCACCAGGACGGCCGAGCGGATCCCGCTCCCGGTGCGGCGGGACGCGCTCACGCTGCGCATCCTGCCCTTCGAGCGGAAGCTCCGGCTCGAGGTGCCTCCCCGCGCCGTGGCCGCCCTGGCGCGGCGGCTCAAGGGCGCCTCGCGCCTCTGCCCCGTGGTGGAGGCCGGGCCCGCGGCGGTCACCCTGCGCTGCCGGTCCAACCGGCTCCGCGCCGACCTCGACTTCCACACCACCGACCCCACCCTCGACCTGCGCGCCCTCGCCGTCTACCCGTGGCGACCGGAGGAGGAGGGCCCGCCCTTCGTGCCGCTCGACCTCGAGGGGCTCGGCCTGACGCCCTGCCCGGGCGCCACCCCGGACGCCCGCGGGGAGTGCCTCCTCGACGAGGGCAGGCTGCAGGAGGCGCTCGACCAGTTCGCCGAGGCCATCCGCGGGCCCCACCCCTCCCCGCTGGCCTCGCTCCGGCTGGGCGACCTCGCCCTCGCCTCCGACGAGCCGGAGCTCGCCATGGAGTACTGGCGGCGCGCCAACCACGAGTACCCCTTCGGCCGGCTCGTCATGGCCCGGCTCTGCGAGATGGATCCCCGCTGCATGCGGAGCGAGGAGCGCCGCGCCATCTTCGACGCCTCGCGCGTGGCCGCGCCGGTGCGGCACGACATCTTCATCCGCGCCATCCGGCTGCGCCTCCTCGCCGGCGAGAAGCTCCCGGTGGTCAAGGACCTGGTGCCCGAGATGACGCCCACCGGCGCCTGCGCCGGGACGACCATGATGACCTGGTGCCGTCGCTTCCTGCTCGACGCGCTCCGCGGCGGCGGGCCGGACGGGGCCGAGGCGCTGGCCCTCTTCCTCGAGCTGCCGGACCGCGCGGAGGGGCCGCTCTCGGCAGAGCTCTACCGGGCCGCCGCCGACGAGGCCGCGGCCGCCGGGGCGCCCGTCTTCGCCGCCAACATGCTGGCCGCCGTCACCGGCCGCGTCCCCGAGGCCGACCAGCCCGCCCACCTGCACCGGGTGGCCTCGCTCTTCCTGCAGGGCGGCGACCGCGCCCGCGCCGAGGAGATCATCCTCTTCGCCCAGGGCCGCCTCGACCGCGCCACCTGGCGGCGGGACGGCTGGGACGCGCTCCAGCGCGCCACGCGCCCCTCGCCCCCGCCCGCCCCAAGGCCTCCCGAGCCGCTCGACCCCGACCTCGCCGCCGCCCGGACCGCCGTCGAGTCCGCCCGCCTCCTCCAGCTCTCCCCAGGAGCCCGCCCGTGATGCCCACCGCCTGCGCCGCCGCCCTCCCCCTGCCCCGCGCCTTCGCCCCCGAGCCCATCGCCGAGAGCCCCGCCATGCGCGAGGCGCTCCTCGCCGCCGACGACGTGGCGGCCACGCCCACCACCGTGCTGCTCCTCGGCGAGTCGGGCACCGGGAAGGAGGTCCTGGCCCGCCACGTCCACGCCCGCTCCCTGCGCGGCGGCGGCCCCTGGGTGGCGGTCAACTGCGCCGCGCTGCCGGCCGAGTTGCTCGAGTCCGAGCTCTTCGGCCACGAGCGCGGCGCCTTCACCGGCGCGGCCGAGCGGCGCGCCGGGCGCTTCGAGCAGGCCAGCGGCGGCACGTTGCTCCTCGACGAGGTCTCCGAGCTGCCGCTGGCGCTCCAGGCCAAGCTGCTGCGGGTCCTGCAGGAGCGGGAGATCGATCGGGTCGGCGGCGGGAGGCCCGTCCCGGTGGACGTGCGCATCGTGGCCACCACCAACCGCGACCTCTCGGCCATGGTGGCCAGCGGTCACTTCCGCTCCGACCTCTACTACCGGCTCAACGTCTACCCCATCCACCTGCCGCCGCTCCGCCACCGGGCCGAGGACGTGGCGCCGCTGGCCGCCCGCCTGCTGGCCGAGACCGCCGCCGAGCAGGGACGCGAGCCGCCGGTCCTCTCGGGGGCGGCGCTCCAGGCGCTCCAGGCGCACCGCTTCCCCGGCAACGTGCGCGAGCTGCGCAACCTGCTGGAGCGCGCCCTGGTGCGCTGCCGCCAGGGCGAGATCGAGCCGCGCCACCTGGGGCTCGGCCCGGCCACCCTCTCGGTGGCCGCCGCCTGCACGAGCGCCGCCGAGGCGGCCGCGCTGGTCTCCGAGGGCCAGCTGCCGCCGCACCTGCCCATCGACCTGGGCGCGCTCGAGAAGCTGGCCATCGAGGAGGCCCTGCGCCGCGTCCACGGCAACCGCACCCACGCCGCGCGCCTGCTCGGCATCGGCCTGCGCACGCTGCGCAACAAGCTCAAGGCCTGGCGCGAGGCGGGCCTGCCGGTGCCCCCGGCCGATCCGGCCGAGCGGCCGCTCCCGCCGGGCCCGCTCGACGGCGCGGAGGAGCACCCGCTGGCGTACGCGGCGGCATGCGTCTCGCATGGTGACCAGGCAGGAGGCCGACCGTGAGGATCTTCGACGCCACACTGCAGACGCTGGAGCGCGCCCTCGACGTCCGCCTGGCGCGCCAGGCGGTGCTGGCCGGCAACGTGGCCAACGCCGACACGCCCGGCTTCCAGCCGAAGGACCTCGACTTCGCCGCCGCCATGGCCTCCGCCGCTCCCGGCGGCGCCGCGGGCGGCCCGGCGCGCCCCACCGTGGAGGGCTCCCGGCGCGCCGGGGACGTGGCGCTGGCCGCCGCCGGTTCCCTGGCGCCCGACGCGCCGGAGCAGTTCGTGGGCGACGTGCCGGGCGCCGCCGCGGGGCTCGACGGCAACGCCGTCGACCTGGACCGGACGCTGGTGGCGGTCTCCGAGAACGCCCTCCAGTACGGCGCCGCGGCCCGCGCCGCCGGGAAGAAGCTCGCCATCCTGCGCTACGCCGCCAACGACGGACAGGGCTAGCCGGAGCACGCCATGGACTTCCTCTCCGCACTCCGCGTCTCCGCCACCGGCCTCTCGGCCGAGCGCACCCGCGTCAACCTGGCCGCCTCCAACCTGGCCAACGCCGAGTCGACCCGCGGCCCCGACGGCAAGCCCTACGCCCGGCTCGACCCGGTCATGCAGGCGGTCTCCTTCGACGCCGCCCTGGCCACGCCGGGGGCCCCCGGCGGCGGCGACGTGCAGGGCGTGCAGGTGGCCGAGATCGTCCGCGACGAGTCGCCCGGGCGCCGCATCTACTCACCGTCCCACCCGGACGCGGACCCCGACGGCTTCGTCACGCTCCCCAACGTCAACCCCATCCACGAGGTGGTGAACCTCATGTCGGCGCAGAAGGCCTACGACGCCAACGCCACCGCCGTGGACACCCTGAAGACGATGGCGCAGCGCGCCCTCGACATCGCGCGGTGAGGTGAGCCATGGCCATCGAATCCATCGGCAGGATCCCCAGCGAGCTCCCCGAGCTCCGCGGCCCGGCGCCCTCCGGCCAGGCCGGCGCCCCCGGCTTCGGCGCCGCGCTCGGGCAGGCCCTCGGCCAGGTCGAGGCGCTGCAGCAGGCCGGCGACGCGCAGGCCGCCGCCGTCGCCAACGGCCAGGGCAACCTCCACGAGCTCACCATGGCGCTGGAGAAGGCCGACATCGGCCTGCGGGTGGCCACCAAGGTCCGCAACAAGCTGGTCGAGGCGTACCAGGAAGTCATGCGCATGCCGGTCTAGGTGAGCGATGGAACCCCTGCTGAACCAGCTCCGCGAACTCCCCAAGGCCCTGGCGGGCCTCCCGGCCGGCATCAAGTTCGTGGTCTTCGTGGCGGCCCTGGCGGCCGTCGGCGTGGGCGCCTACAACGCCGTGCAGGGCGCCGAGGCCTACCAGTACGCCTTCACCAACCTGACCCCGGAGGACTCGGCGGAGGCGGCCAGCACGCTCAAGAACGCCGGCGTGCCCTTCCGGCTCGAGGCCGGCGGGTCGGCCCTGGCCGTGCCCGCCGCCAAGGTCTACGACGCCCGCCTGCTGCTGGCCGGCGCGGGCCTGCCGCGCGGCGGCGGCGTGGGGTTCGAGATCTTCGACCGCGGCGACCTGGGCGTCTCCGAGTTCACCCAGAAGGTGAACCTGCGGCGCGCCACCGAAGGCGAGCTGGCCCGCACCATCTCCAAGCTGGCGCAGGTGCGCACCGCCCGGGTCCACCTCACCATGACCGAGAAGGGGCTCTTCCGCGACCAGGACAAGGGCGCCTCCGCCGCGGTGGTGGTCAACCTGCAGCCGGGCCGCACGCTGGGCGAGAAGGAGATCGCCGGCATCTGCCACCTGGTGGCCGCGGCCGTGCCCGGCCTGTCGTCCGAGGGGGTCACCGTGGTCGACGGCAGGGGCGAGGTCCTCTCCAGCGAGGGCGGCTGGGGCCAGGCCATGGGCTACCAGAAGAAGCTGGAGCACGACCTGGAGCGCCGGGTGGTCGACCTGCTCGAGCAGGCCGTCGGCCCGGGCGCCGTCGTGGCGCGCATCACCGCCGCCATGGACGCCAACGAGGTGCAGACCAGCGCCGAGGTGGTGGACCCCGACACCACCGCCCTCCGCTCCGAGCGGCGCGTGGCCCAGTCCGCCCAGGGCGCCGCGCCCGGCGGCAACGGGGGCCTGGCCGGCGCCGCCGCCAACCAGCCGCTGGCCCCGGCCGCCCCCGCCGTGGCGCAGGGGGCCCGCGGCAGCGCCTCCACCCTGGAGGACAACATCCGCAACTTCGACGTCTCCAAGACCACCACCACCACCGTGGCCCGCATCCCCCGCCTGCAGCGGATCTCGGTGGCGGTCCTGGTGGACGGCGTCAACGGCCAGCCCCGCCCCCAGGCCGAGCTCGACAAGCTCGGAGAGCTGGCGCGGCGGGCCGTCGGCTACGACCAGGCCCGCGGCGACGAGTTCGACATCACCAGCGCCCCCTTCACCAAGAGCGAGGAGCCGGCCGCCCAGGCCGCGCCGCCGGCCCCCGCCGGCCGCCCCTGGTGGCTCTGGCCGGCCGTGGGCGGCGGCGCCCTGCTGCTCCTGCTGGTCGGGTTCCTGGCCCTGCGGCGCAGCCCGGGCTCGAGGAGCCAGGCCCAGGCCGACCTCGCCCTGCTCACGCCGGGCGCCAGCGTGGCGATGATCGAGGCGGCCCTGGCCCGCGAGGCGGCGCAGCTGCCCGCCACCGCCCAGCCCCGCGCCGCCCTGGTGGACCCGGCCCAGTCGCTCCGCGACCGCGCCCGGGAGCTGGCCACCAAGGATCCCACCCGCGCCGCCCACATCCTGAGGGCCTGGATGGCCCAGGAGCAGCAGCGCGCCGCCTCGAGGAGCCCCCATGCCTGATCTCGGCCCCGCCGCCCGGCAGTCCCCGGACGACGCCCCCATCGCCGCCGCGGTCCGGGCGGAGTCCTCCGGCCTCGGCTGCCAGCGCGCCGCCGCCGTGCTCCTCGGCGTGGGGGCCGACGCGGCCACCACCATCTTCAAGATGTTCGGCGAGACCGAGCTGAGGCGCGTCGCCCTGGGCGCCAAGGACCTGCGCTCCGCCCCGTCCAACCGCATCTCCGAGTCGCTGGAGACCTTCCTGGAGGCCATGGAGACGGTGGGCGGCGACGCCGCGGCCGGCGACGACGTGCTCCGCGAGGTGGCCACCCGGGCCCTCGGGCCGGACCTGGCGCGCCGCGCCTTCGACGGCGTCATCCCGCCGCCCCCGCCCGACGAGGTGCTCGGCGAGGTCTCCCAGGCCGACCCCGAGGCGCTGGCCATGGTGCTGGGGCGCGAGCAGCCGCAGACCATCGCCCTGGTGCTCTCGTCGGTGGACCCGTCCCGCGCCGCCGGCGTGATGGACCGCCTCCCGGAGAAGACCCGCCCGGACGTGCTGCGCCGCATGGCCACCATCGAGTCGGTGGCCCCGGAGGTGCTGCGCGAGGTGGGCCAGGCCCTCTCCTCGGAGCTCAAGTCCCTGGTGTCCGGCGGCATGCGCCGCGTCGACGGCAAGGCCACCGCGCTGGAGATCCTGCGCCGCATCAGCCCGCAGCAGCAGGGGGTGGTCATCGCCGAGATCGAGAAGGACGACCAGAACCTGGCCACCGAGATGCGCGGCCGCCTCTTCACCTTCAACGACCTGGTCCAGCTCGCCGACCGCGACCTGCAGCAGCTCCTGCGCGAGATCGACGCCAGCCGGCTCACCGTGGCGCTCAAGGGCGCCACCGCCGACGTCCGCCAGAAGTTCCTGCAGAACCTCTCCGCCCGCGCGGCCGAGATGCTCTCCGACGACCTCTCCGCCATGGGGCCGGTCAAGCTCTCCAGCGTCGAGGCCGCCCAGCAGGAGATCGCCAAGCTGGCCCAGGAGCTGGCGTCGCAGGGGCGCATCACCATCGTCGGCACCGGCGAGAAGATGCTCTAGGGGTGACACGTGGCCGACGACCTCCAGCGCCCGACGTTCCTCCAGTCCATCCCCGCCGGGCACGAGCCCCGCCCGGCGGCCTTCTCGCACGCCGGCGGCCCGCGCCCGCCGCGCCCGCCGGCCTGGCAGCCGCGCC
>JAJYAW010000068.1 GCA_021779335.1 Myxococcales bacterium
GCGCGGCCCGCCGCCGCCCGAGCCGGGCGCGCCGCTGGTGGTCCTGCTCGAGCACGCGCGCTTCCTGGTGGTGGACAAGCCGGCCGGCACGCCGGTCCACCCGCTCCTGCCCGGCGAGGGCGGCACGCTGGCCAACGCGGTGGTGGCCCGCTACCCGGAGTGCGCCGCCGCCTCGCTCGACCCGCGCGAGGGGGGCGCGGCGCAGCGGCTCGACCTGGAGACGAGCGGCTGCGTCCTCTTCGCCCGCGACCGGGACGCCTGGGAGCGGCTCCACGACCAGCTGCGGCGGCGCGCCGTGGAGAAGGTCTACCTGGCGCTGGTGGAGGGGCGGGTGGCGGCCGGCGGCGTCTGCACGGTGCCGCTGGCGCAGCGGGGCGCCAAGGTGCTGCCGGTGCCGGACGAGGTGGCCGAGGCGCGCGCCCTCGCCAAGGGGCTCACGCCGCGCCCCGCCGAGACCCGCTGGGAGCCGCGGCGGCGCTTCGAGCGCCAGACCCTGCTCGAGGTGCGCATCGCCACCGGCGTCATGCACCAGATCCGGGCCCACCTGGCCTTCCTGGGCCACCCGGTCAGCGGCGACACCCTCTACGGCGGCGAGGCGGCCGCGCGGCCCGGCCTGGGCCGCCACTTCCTCCACGCCGCCAGGCTGGGGTTCGAGTCGCCCGACGGCGGCCGGGTGGTGGTGGAGAGCCCGCTGCCGCCGGCGCTCGCGGCGCTGCTCGAGAGCCTGCCGGAGGCCTGAGCGCCCGGGAGCGCGAAGGGCCGGCCCGCGCGGACCGGCCCTCCGAGGTGACGCCGCGCCGCCGCGCCGCTCAGGGCGTGGGCGGCGCCGGGGCGTCGCCCGCCCCGGCGTCGACGGTGACGATGGGCGGGTCGGTCATCAGGCCGATGGTGTTGACGCCGGCGCCGTGGGCCATGTCGAGCGCCTTCATGGCCACGCCGTACTTGGTCTTGTCCTCGGCGTTGAAGAACAGCACCTTGGACGGGCGGCCGTCGTAGTTCGGCTCGAGCTTGGCGGCGGCCTGCTCCAGCGTCATGACCTGCTTGTTGAGCGCCACCATGCCGTTGGGCAGCGCGGTCAGGACGGTCTGGTCGGGCGGCACCGCGTCCGGCGGGACCGGCTGGGCCTCCGGCTGGTAGTCGGGGACGCGCGTGTACTTCTGCTTCTCGGCCAGCGGCGTGAGCACCATGAAGATGATGAGGAGCACCAGCACCACGTCGATGAGCGGCGTGACGTTGATGTCGGAGTTGGGCTTCTTGGTGCCGAGTGCCATTCCCATGGCTACTTGCCCTCCGGGGTCGGGCTCGCGCCGCCGGGCGGGGGCTGGGCCGCGCCGCCCTGGCCGGCCTCCGACTTGTCCTCGAGCTTGGAGGCGGCCAGCGAGACGCCCATGACGTGCGTCTTGGAGACCTCCAGCACCACCTCGCGCACCCGCTTGTAGTCCACGTCGCGGTCGATCTTGACCATGATGGGCACGGTCGGGCGGGCCTGCAGCTCGAGCTGGACCTCCGGGGCGATCTCCGCGTCCTTGAGCTGCTGCTTCGAGTGGACCTCGCCGTCCAGCCAGACCCGCCCGTCCCTGGTGACCGAGAGGAGGATGGGGTCACCGCCCTTGCCGAGCGTGGAGACGTACCTGGCCTCCGGCAGGGTGACCGGCTTGCCGCGCTGCAGCATGGGCGTGATCACCATGAAGATGATGAGGAGCACCAGCACCACGTCGACGAGCGGCGTGACGTTGATGTCGCTCCGGACACTCTTGGAGCCGACGTCCATGGACATCTGCGGAGCCTCCTCGTTCCCGGGTGGGCCAGCCTGGAGGGGCGCGCTGCGGGCCGCCCCGGGTGGGCTAGCGCCCTTCCTTCATGAAGAAGTCGACGAGCTCGGTGGAGGCGTCGGTGATGTCCACCTGCATCTCCTCGACGCGGTTCGTCAGGTTGTTGAAGAACATGACGGCCGGGATGGCGACCAGGAGGCCGAAGGCGGTGTTGATGAGCGCCTCGGCGATGGCGCCGGACACGGTGCCGAGGCCGCCGCCGCCCTCGATGGCCATCTTCTGGAAGGCCTTGATGATGCCCCACACGGTGCCGAGGAGGCCGACGAAGGGGGCGGTGGAGCCGATGGTGGCCAGCGCGCCCAGCCCCTTGCGGAGCTCGTTGATGGCGCGCAGCGAGCTGCGCTCGATGGCCCGGTTGACGGCGTCGATGATGTCGAAGTGGCCCACGTCCTTGGGCCCCTTGCTGGCCAGCGCCTCCTGGCCGTTCTTGTACTCGTGCAGCGCCAGGCCGAGCACGCGCGCCAGGTGGCCGCGCTTCTCGGTCTCCGCCAGCGCGATGGCCTCGTCGAGCTTCCCCTCCTTGAGGAGGCCCGGGAGGGCGGCGGCGAAGCGGCGCGACGCCGAGTTGGAGCGCCCGAAGGTGAAGACGCGCTCCGCCACGACGCCGAGCGAGTAGATCGACATGATGGCGAGGACGCCGGCGACGACGATGCCGAAGCCCTCGATGGAGCTGACCATCCCCTTGAGGGAGAAGTCGAGCGTGGGCGCGCCGGCGGCCGCCTCGGCGAGGACGAGCTGCTGCAGGGTGTCGACGATGTGGAGAGACATCGGGTGAATCCTCCTGGGGAGTTGAAGCCGGAAGGGTGTGGCGTGCGGTGCGCCCGGCGGGCCGGGTGGAGCTCGGAAGGGGTGATCAGTCCACGTTGAAGCGGAGGGGCATGATCACCCAGATGTTGGTGGGGCGGGCCTGGGCGTCGGCCCCTGGGATCCACTTGCACTCGCGGATGGCCGCCCAGATGGCGGCGGCGACGCGTTCGTTGGTCGGGGTCAGGGCCTGGAAGAGCGCCGGGGTGCCGTCCTTGCGGATGGCGAACTTCACGGTGATCGGCCCGCGGATGTTGTCCATCATGTCCTGCGTCAGGACGATGGTCCGCCTCACGCAATTCGGGGACTCCGTGGTCGGCTTCTTGAAGCCGGCCGTGGCCAGCACCGGGGCGTCCTCGATGGACGGGGCCCTGGGGATGGGCTGGGCGCCCACCACGCCACCCACCACGCCCTCGCCGGAGCCGTAGTTGTACTCCGGCTCCTTGGGCGAGGTGTCTTCCTTCATCTCCTCCTTCACCTCCTGGGGCTGGACGAGCGCCTGGGGCGGGGGAGGAGGAGGGGCGTTCACCGGCGGCGGCTTCTCCGGGGCGTTCTTCCGCTTGGGCGGCGGCGCCGGCGGCGGCGGCGGCGCGGGGGGCGGAGGCGGGGCGGCGGACTTGACGAACTTCACGTCGACCGCCTTCTCCTGCACCGCCTGCTTGATCTGCTGCCCCGCCCAGAACGCAGCGAGGACCACGCCGATCTGGAAGGTCGTGGAGCCGAACACGAACCCAGCCCGCCGGGCGGCGTTCTTGCCAGTCTCTCGCTTGGTGACGTCGTCGAACACGTTCCGCTCGCTCGCGTTTTGACGGCAGAATCAGCCGGAAAAATGGAGCCCGCTGTCTAGTCGGCCCCCACCGGGTTGTCAATAGCGCCAGGACCCGCTCGGCCACTTTCGGCGCAGGGTCTGCGCCGGTTCTTGCGCGAACTCCGTTCGGGCCACCCCGCCGCCAACATTTTTCGAACGGCGAGGGCGCCTGGACCCTGCGCCGGGTCCGGCGGGACCGCTCGACGGAAGTGTCGGGCCGGCAACGGGATTTCCACGCCGGCGTGACGGACTCGCCGTGATGGCGCGCCGCGCAGGAACCACCAGGACTCACAACGTCCGATGTTCCCTTGACATTCCCGACACCCGAGGCCTAAAAGTTTCGACCAATCCGTTTGGCCCGATGTTCAGTGCGGTTCCCGGGGTATTCCGGGCACTTCCACCGATTAGAGGGGCATCACCGAGTGAACTCTCCCTGGAGGCAATCATGATGAAGAAGTTGCTTCGTCTCGCGACGTTCGCACTGCTCTTTACGGGTGCGGCGTCGGCGCAGACCACCGGTTCCATCACCGGCGTGGTGACCGACGGCGCGACCGGCAAGCCGGTCGTCGGCGCGGTCGTCGTCGCCACCAGCCCGGCCGCCCCTGGCGAGCAGACCGCCGTGACCGACGCCAAGGGCGCCTTCACGATCGCGAACCTGCCCGCCGGCAGCTACAAGCTCAACGCCTCCTTCGAGGGCTACAAGCCCGAGACGCGCACCGACCTCGCCCTGGGCGAGAACGTCACGCTGCGCGCCAACCTCGCCATCGTCCCGGAGGCCGTCCAGCTCGAGGAGGTGGTGGTCACCGGCTCGCGCATCCGCCGCAAGGACCTCACCACCGCGGCGCCCGTCTCGGTCGTCAACAAGGAGGCCATCACGGCCAGCGGCCAGGTCTCGGTGGGCGACTTCCTCAACACGATGCCGGAGGCGGTGGCCGCCCTCGGCCGCGGCAACAACAACGGCGGCGACGGCACCGTCAAGATCTCGCTGCGCGGCCTCGGCTCCTCCCGCACCCTGGTGCTGGTGAACGGCCGGCGCTGGGTGGCCGGCGGCAGCGGCGCCAACTCCTCGGTCGACCTCAACACCCTCCCGGCCTCGGCCATCGAGCGGATCGAGGTCCTGAAGGACGGCGCCTCGGCGGTCTACGGCTCCGACGCCATCGGCGGCGTGGTCAACGTCATCACCAAGAAGAACTTCAACGGCGCCGAGTTCAACGCCTACGCCGGCACGTCCTCCAAGGGCGACGGCAACACCTACGACGTGAACGGCACCTTCGGCACCACCAGCGAGAAGGGCTCGCTCCTCTTCTCCACCAGCTTCACCCGGCAGGACGCCGTGTGGGCCGGCGACCGCTCCTTCTCGAAGGACGCGCTCCAGGCCAACTACAAGACGGGCAAGATCAGGAAGCTCGGCTCGAGCACCATCCCGAACGGCGCCTTCGAGGTCAACGTCCTCAACTGCGGCGGCGGCACCCCCGCGCAGCAGGCGCTCTGCGCCGACCTGGCCTCCACCTACGCGGCCGACCTGTACCCGTCCACCTCTACCACCGCCGACACCCTGTACCTCACCCACGACCCGACCCTGGCCGGCCACGGTGGCTACCGGCCGTACGGCGCCGACTCCTGGAACTACGCGCCGTTCAACTACCTGTACACGCCGTCGCAGCGGTACAGCTTCTTCACCTCCGGCGACTACAAGCTCAACGACTACGCGAAGTTCTACTTCGAGGGGTCGTACATGAACCGGCGCACCGACCAGAAGCTGGCGCCGGTGCCCCTCCTCACGGCCTACCTGGGCGACAACGGCGCCGTCCTCTCCGCCGCGAGCCAGTACAACCCGTTCGGCACGGACATCTTCTGGGCGCAGAGCCGGCTCGTGAACCTGAGCAACCGGACCGAGGCCCAGGACACCGACACCACGCGCGTCGTGACCGGCCTCAACGGCAGCCTCGCCAACTGGTTCTGGGACGCCTCCTTCACCTTCGGCCGCACCTCCGGCACCGACACGGTCTCCGGCGTGGTCCGCTCCGACCTCGTCGCCGCCGCCATCGGCCCGTCGAACGGCGGCAAGTGCTACTCCACCGCCACCCCGGATCCGGCCAACCCCGGCCAGTACATCTACTCCGGTGAGATCCCGGGCTGCGTCCCCCTCAACCTGCTCCAGGGCCCGGCCCCGGCCGACCAGGTGGCCAACCTCTCCTTCACCGGCCCGAACAAGGGCTTCACCCAGGAGGCCATCTGGGCCGCCAACGTGAGCGGTGAGCTCTTCAACCTCGCCTCCGACCGGCCGGTGGCGCTGGCCGCCGGCGTCGAGCACCGGACCGAGCAGGGCGCCTTCATCGTCAACCCGTTCAACGCGGCCGGCCTCGGCACCGACTACAACTCCGGCTCGACGCAGGGCGGCTACCACGTCAACGAGGCCTTCGCCGAGCTCTCCATCCCGCTCGTCAACAACCTCCCGTACGTCTACGACCTGGAGGCCTCGCTGGCCGGCCGCTACTCCAACTACAGCACCTACGGCGGCAACAGCACCTACAAGATCGGGCTCCGCTACAGCCCGATCCGCGACGTGACGGTGCGCGGCACCTACTCCACCGCCTTCCGCGCCCCGTCGATCGGCGAGCTCTTCGCCGGCAACGCCCAGAGCTTCCCGTCCGTCAACGACCCGTGCGCCGGCAACCCGGCCGGCCCGGGCTCCCCGGGCTACATCGACCCGACCTCGGCGCTCGGCGTGCAGTGCGGCGTGGCCGTCAACAACGGCGACCAGCAGACCCAGCAGCGCGAGACGCTCGGCGGCAACGCCAACCTGAAGCCGGAGACGGCCACCATCTACACGGTCGGCCTGGTGCTCGAGCCGCGGATGGTCGAGGGGCTCTCGGTCACCCTCGACTACTACGACACGACGGTGAAGAAGACCATCAACGCCATCGGCATCGGCACCATCCTGAACGGCTGCTACCCGGGCGCCGGCGGCACCCCGAACGCGCAGTTCTGCGGCCTCATCTCCCGCCTCCCCAACAACCGCATCAACATCGTCACCGACACCAACCAGAACGTCGGCGAGCTCCGCACCTCCGGCATCGACATCGCGGGCAACTACCGGCTCAGCACCGCTGCGGCCGGCAAGTTCAACTTCGGCGTCGAGGGCACCTACCTCCTGAAGGACGACTGGATCCGGCCGGACGGCTCCACCGTCCACGCCCGGGGGACCTACGACTACGGCTACGCCGATCCGACCTTCAAGGCCAACGGCGCCGTCCAGTGGGCCATGAGCGGGCTCACGGCCGGGGTCGGCGGCCGCTACGTCGGAGGCTTCAAGGAGTGTGGCGACGCGGCCGGCGTCTCCGGCACGGCCAACCTCTGCGCCGACACGCCGACCTACTACCACATGGTCAGCAGCTACTGGAACTTCAACGCCAACGTCGGCTACGGCTTCACCAGCACCCAGGGGAAGACCAACGTCACGCTCGGCATGACCAACCTGTTCAACCAGGCGCCGCCCAGGAACTTCAACGCGTTCGCCAACGCGGCGGACACGGCGTACGACTACATGGGCCGGTTCTTCTACGCCCGGCTGAACCACACGTTCTAGCCGCGCGGTAGGTCGTCGCTTCACCGGGGGCGGTCGGGCGTTGACGCCCGGCCGCCCCCGTCTATTATGAATGCCGCCGCCGCCGCCGCCGTCGTAGGATGGTGCGGCCGCCGCCGCGCCGGAGCCCGGCCGGGCCCCGCGCCCCCTCCGCCTCAGTGAGGATCCCGCCATGCTCATCCGCCACCGCTTGCCGCCCTGCCGCGCCGCCCTGGTCGCCGTCCTCGCCGTGGCCGTCGCGGGCCCCGCCGCCGCGCAGGGGCCGAAGGGGCTGACCGAGTTCACCCTGCCCCAGAAGGCGGTGGCCAAGGCCTACGGCCAGAACCCGGGCCTCACCTGCCCCGACTACGGCGTGGCCGGCACCGTCATCGACAGCCTGGCGCGGGACGCCAGGGAGGCCGGCCGGACCTCGCCTCCCACCGACGGCCGCCTCTGCGCCCTCGCCAACGTCCTGCTGGGCTGGAAGAGCGACGAGGTGCCGCCGTCCGACGCGCTCCTCTTCCTGATGCGCGGGGTCGGCTTCCTGTCCCCTCCGCAGCAGGTCCTGCTGGCCACCGTCGAGACGGAGGATCCCAGGGACATCGCCCGGGGGCTGGCGAGCTCGCTCCTGGACGCCTCGGCCAAGGGCACGGCGCCGCGCTACGGCCTGGCGACCAAGCGGCTGGCCAGGAACTCGACCCGGGTGGTGATGCTCCTGCTGGACGCCCCCTACGACCTCGCGCCGCTGCCGCGCCAGCTCCCGCCCGGCGGGACCGCCACGCTCTCCGGCACCCTGCTCGGCGGCTACGAGAAGCCGGAGCTCGTGGTGAGCGACGCCCTCGGCAAGCTGAGCGAGCCGCCGCAGGCCCCCGGCAAGGCCTTCTCGGCCCAGCTCCGCTGCGGCGACCGGCCCGGCCGCATCCAGGTGGAGCTGCGCGCCACGCTGGACGGGCAGCTGCGAAAGCTGGCCGGCATCCCGGTGGCCTGCGGCGGCGCGCCGCTCCCCACCACGCTCTCGCTCGAGGAGCAGCCCTGGCCGGCCGACCCGGCCGCGCAGGCCAAGCTGATCTTCGACGGGATCAACGCGGAGCGCACCGCCGCCGGCCTCGCGCCGCTCGCCTGGGAGCCCGCCCTGGCCGGCGTGGCTCAGGACCTCACCGTGGACCTCGCCAGGGAGCAGCTCGGCGGCGCCGGGTCCGGCGTGAAGGTCACCGACCGGCTCGCCAAGGTCGAGATGGGCTCGCCGCTCGTGCTCCAGAACCCGGGCATGTCCACCAGCGCCCGGCGCGCCGCCGAGGGCTCCCTGGAGAACCCGATCCACCGCGCCAACCTGATGAACCCGGACGTGAACGCGGGGGGCGTGGGGGTGGTGATCCAGCCCGGGCCGGACGGCAAGCCGCTGGCCTTCATCAACGAGCTCTTCATCCAGGTGCTGCCCGCCCTCGACCCGGTCAAGGTGCGGGCCGACGTGCAGGCCGGCCTGATGCAGCGCCGGGCCGAGGCGAAGGTGACGCCGGTGACGCCGGACCCGGTGCTCGAGCAGGTGGCGCAGGCCTACGCCGAGGCCCTGGCCGCCGGCGGCGGGGAGCTCGGCGAGGCCAAGGCGGAGGCGCTCACCTCCGGCGTCGCCCGCAAGTACAAGGAGATCAACCTGGTGGCCGGCGCCAAGCCGGATCCGATGGCCTTCGCCGCGGACGCCTCCCTGCTCGGCAAGTCGGGCAAGGGGCTGGGCGTCGGCGCGGCCCGGGGCAAGCACCCGGTCATCGGCAAGAACGCGGTCTTCGTGGTCGTCATCACGGCCACCAAGCGGTGAGCGCGGGACGAAGGAAAGGTCCGGGCTGCCCTCGGGCCGAACGACACGCAGCCTCTAGACCAAGGGAAATGTCCATGAACGCTGGAAAGCTCCTCCTCGCCGCTGCGCTCCTCGCCAGCGGCTGCGCCACCACCACCGGCGCCGCGCCCGCCGGCGGCACCAAGGTCGCCCAGGCCGACGCCAAGCCGGCCGAGCTGACCGACTCGCAGGGGCGGAAGTACAAGGTGATCTGCCACATGGAGCGGTCCACCGGGAGCAACATCGCCGAGAAGGTGTGCCGGCCCGAGCTGGAGGACAGCAGCCAGTCGATCCAGGTCCAGGAGCACCTCCTCAACATGCGGGGGGTCCAGCCCCGCGGGGGCGGGTAGCGGACGACGAAGCCCCGCCCCGCGCGCGGCGGGACGGGGCCTCGGTAGCTCGGCGGGCTGCGCAGCGCCGGGGGGCGCTGCTACTTCACGACCCCGGCCGCCTTGGCGACCTCCTCGGCGTAGTTCTCGACCTTCTTCTCGAGCCCCTCGCCGAGGGCGAAGCGGGTGAAGCGGCGCACCTGGATGTTCTCGCCGATCTTGGAGACGGCCTCGGTGACGACGTCGCCGACCTTCCTCTTGTCGTCCTTCACGAAGGCCTGCTCGAGCAGGCAGACGTCCGAGTAGTACTTGTCCATCTTGCCGGCGGCGATCTTCTCCAGCATGGCCTCCGGCTTCTTCTGCTCGCGGAGCTGCTGCTTCACCTGCTCCACCTCCAGCTTCACCAGCTCGGCCGGGACCTCCTCGCGCCGCACGTAGAGCGGGGCCGAGGCGGCGATCTGCATGGCCAGGTCCTTGACGAGCTGCTGGAAGCCGTCGTTGCGCGCCGCGAAGTCGGTCTCGCAGTTGACCTCGAGGAGCACGCCGATCTTGCCGCCGGCGTGGATGTAGGAGGTGACGGCCCCCTCGGTGGCGGCGCGGCCGGACTTCTTGGCCGCGGCGGCCAGCCCCTTCTTCTTGAGCAGCTCCTCGGCCTTGGCCACGTCGCCGCCGGCCTCGGTGAGCATCTTCTTGCAGTCCATCATGCCGGCGCCGGTCTTCTCCCGGAGCTCGGCCACCATCTTCGCGGTGATCTCGGCCATCTCTTCTCCCTCTCTCCGTTGGAACGAGGCGGGGGCGAGGCCCGGTGAAGGGCCCGCCCCCGCGCCTCGAAAAGGCGGTGGGTGCTGCGCTACTCCTTGGCGGCCTCGGGGGCCGGGGCGGCGACCACGTCGCCCTTGCGCACCACCTCGACGCCCGCCGAGGCCGCGCCGCGGTCGCCGCGGCGCGGGCGGCGCTCGCCGCGATCGCGGCGCCCGCCGCGGTCACGCCGGTCCTTCAGGCCGCGCTCGCTGGCGGCGTCGCGGTCGTCCTCGGCGCGCGACTGCTCGCCGCCGTGCTCGGCCACCCAGG
>JAJYAW010000069.1 GCA_021779335.1 Myxococcales bacterium
GCGCGCGCCGCCGCCGAGGCGCTCGAGGCCGCGCCGCCGCGCCAGGCCGCCGCGGTGCTGGCCGCCTTCGACGCCGCCTTCTCGGCCCTCTCGGAGGCCGGCAGCCGGGCCAGCCTGGCCCGCAACGTCCACCCCGACGGCGCGGTGCGCGACGCCGCCGAGCTCTGCGAGCAGGAGGTGGCGGCGGAGGCCACCCGGCTCTCGCTCGACCGCGGCCTCTACGACGTGCTGGCCGGGCTCGACCCGGCCGGCCTCGACGCCACCGACCGCTTCCTCCTGGAGAAGAGCCTGCGGGACTTCCGGCGCGCCGGCGTGGACCGGGACGACGCCACCCGGGCCCGGGTGCAGGCGCTCCAGGAGGAGCTGGTCCGCATCGGCCAGGAGTTCGGCCGCAACATCCGCGACGACGTGCGGCGGCTCGAGCTCGAGCCCGCGGCGCTGGAGGGCCTGCCCGAGGACTGGCGGCGCGCCCACCCGCCCGGCCAGGACGGAAGGGTGACCGTCACCACCGACGCCACCGACTACGTCCCCTTCATGACCTACGCGCGCGGCGAGGCGGCCCGCGCCGAGCTGTGGCGCCTCTACCGGCTGCGCGGCCACCCCGCCAACCTGGAGGTGCTCTCGCGCCTGCTGTCGCGCCGCGCCGAGCTGGCCTCGCTGCTGGGCCACCCGACCTGGGCGTCCTTCGTCACCGAGGACAAGATGATCGGCAGCGAGGCGGCCGCCGCCGCGTTCATCGAGCGCATCGCCGCCCTCTCCGGGCCGCGCATGGAGCGGGAGTACGCCCAGCTGCTGGCCCGCAAGCGGGCCGACGCGCCGGGGGCGGAGCGGGTCGAGCCCTGGGACTCGACCTTCCTGCAGGAGCGCGTCAAGGCGGAGCAGTACGGCTTCGACTCGCAGTCGGTCCGCCCATACCTCGAGTACGGCCGGGTCCGCGACGGCCTGCTCGACGTGACCGGGCTGCTGCTGGGCCTCGACTACCGGCGCGTCGCCGAGCCCGCCGCCTGGCACCCGGACGTGGAGAGCTTCGACGTGGTGGATCGCGAGGACGGCCGGCCGCTCGGCCGCGTCCACCTCGACATGCACCCGCGCCCGGGCAAGTACAAGCACTTCGCCCAGTTCACGCTCGCCTCCGGCGTGGCCGGGGTGCGGCTGCCCGAGGGGGTGCTGGTCTGCAACTTCCCGCAGCCGCGGCCTGGCGCGCCGGCGCTGCTGGAGCACGGGGAGGTGCGCACCTTCTTCCACGAGTTCGGCCACCTGCTCCACCACGTGCTGGGCGGCCACACCCGCTACGCCGCCCACTCCGGCGTGGCCACCGAGTGGGACTTCGTGGAGGCGCCCTCGCAGATGCTGGAGGAGTGGATCTGGGACCCGGCCGTGCTGGCGCGCTTCGCCCGCCACGTCGAGACCGGCCAGCCCATCCCGGCCGGGCTGGTGGCGCGCATGAAGGCGGCCGACGAGTACGGCAAGGGGCTGCAGGTCCGGCAGCAGATGTTCTACGCGGCGGTGAGCCTGGAGCTCCACCGCCGCCCGCCGGAGGGGCTCGACACCACCGCCCTGGTGGCCGAGCTGCAGCGCCGCTACACGCCCTTCCGCCACGTGGACGGCACCTACTTCCACGAGTCCTTCGGCCACCTCGACGGCTACTCGGCCATCTACTACACGTACATGTGGTCGCTGGTGATCGCCAAGGACCTCTTCGGCGAGTTCAGCGCCGCCGGGCTCCTCGACCAGGCCACCGCGCGGCGCTATCGCCGGACCGTGCTCGAGCCCGGGGGCTCGAGGCCGGCCGCCGCGCTGGTGGCCGACTTCCTGGGGCGGCCCACCGGCTTCGAGGCGTACCGGGCCTGGCTCGAGGCGGGGTAGAGTCGTGGCCCATGCGGCTCGGCCTGCGCGGCAAGATCGTCGGTCTCACCGCCAGCTCGCTGGTGCTGGTGTCGACGCTGCTGCTGGCGGCCCAGTCGCTCTCCACCCACCGCACGCTCTCCGACGAGGCCGGCGCCCGCGCCGCCGGGCTGGCCGCGGTGCTGGCCTCCGACCTCGCCGCCCCGGCCGCGGCGGCGGCCCGGCCGACGCTCCAGGTCGCGCTGGAGGGGCTGCGCACCTCCGACCCCGAGGTGGTCTACGCGGTGATCCGCTCCGCCTCCGGCGAGACGCTCGCCGCGGTGCGGAGCGATCGGCTGCTGCGGCTGCGCGCGATGCCGCCCGAGCCCGCCGGGGCCGGGGTGGCGCTTCGGGACCACCTGGACGTGGCCGGCCAGGTGGTCATGGACGCGGTCGCCCCCATCCGCTTCGAGCCCCCCCAGGCCGGCCAGGGGGGGGCGGGCCACCCGGGGCGTGGGCCGGTGGTGGGCTCGGTCCAGCTGGGCCGCTCGGTGGACCGGATCCACCAGCGCATGGCCGACACCACCCGGCAGCTCCTCCTGCTGGCGCTGGCGGGCGGCGCCGCCTGCCTGGTCATCGCCGCCTGGCTCGCCTCCCAGCTCGTGGCGCCGCTGCTGCGCCTCTCCGAGGCCGCCACCGCGGTGGCCGGCGGGGCCCTGACCCACCACCTGGAGGTCGGCGGCGCCGACGAGATCGGGGCGCTGGCGGGCGCCTTCCGGCGCATGCAGGCCGGCCTGGGCGCGGCGCTGGCCGAGGTCCACGCGGCGGCCGGGCAGGTGACGAGGGAGGTGGCGGCCATCCGCGAGGCGGTGAGCCGCCAGGCCGCCACGGGCCTGGACCAGACCTCGGCGGTGCAGGAGGCCGGCGCCTCGGTGGTGCAGCTCTCCCGCGCCGCCAAGCTCGCCACGGAGCGGGCCGACGCCGTGGTGGCGGTGAGCGAGCGGACCGACCGCTTCTCCGACGAGGGGACCCGGGCCGTGGCCGAGGCGGTGGACGGGATGGCCCGGCTCAACGAGCAGGTGACCGAGATCGCGCGGGCCATCGCCGCGCTGTCGGAGCGCACCGTCCAGATCGCCGACATCACCCAGACCGCCATCGACGTGGCGGAGCAGTCCAACGTGCTGGCGCTCAACGCCGCCATCGAGGCCGCCAAGGCCGGCGAGGCCGGGCAGGGCTTCGCGGTGGTGGCCGCGGAGATGCGGCGCCTGGCCGAGCAGTCGAGGGGTGCGGCCGCGCAGGTGAAGGCCCTGCTGGCCGAGATCGCCCGCTCCACCCGGCAGGCCGTCGTCGCCTCCGAGGAGGGCAGCCGCCGGGCCGCCGAGGCCACCTCGCTGGCGGCCCGCGCCGGCAGCGCCATCCAGGGGCTCAACGAGGTGGTCGACTCCTCGGTGGCGGCCGGCCGCGAGATCGCCGCCAACACCCGCCAGCAGACGACCGGCGTCGGCCAGATCGGGACCGCCATCGGCCTCATCGAGGCCGCCACCGCCAGCGCCCTGGAGGGCACCTACGCCATCGAGCAGGGGGCGCAGCGGCTGGAGGCGGTGGCCCACCGGCTGGCCGAGCGGGTGGCCGGCCTCGGCCACGAGGCCCCGCCGCCTTGAGCGCGCGCCGGGCCCGGCCGGCCCGGCGGTCCGCGGCATGAGGGGAAAGGTGGGCGGCGCGCCGTGGCGTGGACGGCGCGGCGGGCGCTGCGTACGATGGACGGATGGCATCCCTTCCTGCGCGGCGCGGCGGGCTCCTGGCCCTGCTGGTGTCCGCCGCCGCGTGCACCGCGCCGGCGGTGGGCGACCGGCTCGCCCCCGCGGCGGCGCCGGCCGGCTATCGCCTCGCCATCACCGCCGCCTCGCGGGACGCCACCGGCCACGTCCTGGTGACCTTCTCGGTCACCCGGGACTCGGTGCCCGTCGCCCTCGCCGACGTCCCGGCGCTGCGCCCCAGCTTCACGCTGGCCGGCCTCCTCACCGACCCGGTCAGCGGCCTGGCCACCTGGCAGAGCTACCTGCTGGTGGGCAGCGGGCGGCTGGCCAACCTGCCGCTGGGCGGCCCGGGCACCCCGGCCGCGCTCATCCTGCACGACCAGCCGCAGCCCGGCGCGGTGACCGCCACCGCGGCCAACCTGGCCGACGCCGGCGGCGGCCTCCTCGTCCTCACCATCGGGACGCCGCTGCCGGCCGGCTTCGACGAGACCAGGACCATGCGCATCGGCGCCTGGCTCGGCGCCGTCCCGGGCACCGACGACACCTCCACCACCTACGACTGGGTCCCGGCCGGCGGCACCCCGGCGCGGCGCGAGACGGTGCTCGACGCCAACTGCAAGGTCTGCCACGGCCGGCTGACGGGCCACGGCGGCTACCGCACCGGCGTGAGGCTCTGCCTCACCTGCCACACCACCCAGAACGCCGACCCGGACACGCAGGACCCGGCCGCGCTGGTGCGGGCGCTCGCCGTCACGCCGGACCAGCGGACGGTGCTGGCGGGCAGCGCCGCCACCAGCCTCACCGCCGCCCTCCTCTCCTCGACGGCGACCATCTCCTGGTCCCTCTCGCCCCCCGGCGCCGGCTCGCTCTCCGCCGCGGTGGCCGCGACCACCGCCGCCGGCGGCTCGACCTCCACGGTGAGGTACACGCCGCCCGCCCCCGACCCGGCGGCCAGCGGGCCGCTCGAGGTCACCCTCACCGCGTCGGTGACCGTCGCCGCGGTGGCCGCCGGCGGGTACGCGCCGCCGCCGGTGACCTGGAGCGCGCCGGTGGCCCTCACCGTGGTCCAGCCGCCGGCCGCGCTGCCCGCCCTGGCGGTGAACCCCGTCGCCCAGACCGTCCTGGCCAACGGCGCGGCCGTGCCGCTCTCCGCCACGCTGCTCGGCGCCACCGGCACGGTGGCCTGGAGCGTGTCCCCGGCCAGCGGCGCCGGCACGCTCTCCGCAAGCACGGGCGGCGCCGTCAGCTACACCCCCCCCGGCGCGGTGAGCGGCCCGACCACCGTCACGGTGACCGCCAGCGGCGGCGGCGCGAGCGGCAGCTGCACCCTCACCGTGCTGCCGGGCGCGGCGGGCAGCGCCACCCGCCTCACCGATCCCAACCCGCTCGACCTCGGGCGGCTCGTCCACCGCATCCACCGCGGCAAGAACCTGCCCACCCTCTACCTGGCCTCCAGCGTCGCGCCGGCGCCGGCGCTCCCCGCGGCCACCGCGCTGCCGCTCCCCTTCCTGGCCGGGCGCAACGCCGTCGCGCCCGGCACCGAGTACTCGATCTGGGGCTACCGGGGCACGGAGCTCATCGCCGGGCGCGTGGTCTCGCGCGTCTCCAACGCCCAGCCGGCCAAGCTGATGGCGCAGGGGATCGCCTTCCCCCGCGACCTGCGCGACTGCGACGCCTGTCACCGGGGCGCCCCGCAGCAGGCCGAGGTGGTGAACGCCATCTCGCGCCGCACCTGCCAGGGCTGCCACCCCGACGTCTGGTTCGGCGCCGCGCCCATCACCGATCTCGTCCACTTCTCCCACCCGGGCGGCCCGCAGGCCGACGACACCCGCTGCCGGAGCTGCCACGTGGACCCGAGCCCTGGCCGGGGCGCCACCTACGTGCCCATCGCGGAGGCCCACCTGGCCCCGGTGCAGAGCCCGCGCTTCTCGCGGCTCACCGTGGCGCTCACCGGCGTGAGCGGCCTCGTGCCGGGCGGCGCGCCCACCTTCACCTTCCGCGTGAAGGACCGGGTGGGGGACCTCACCTCGCTGGGCAGCCCGAGCCCGGCCACCGACACCGGCCTCACCCCGAGCCCGCTGCCGCGCGCCCTGTCGCGCCTGGCCATCGTCCTCTCCGGCCCGACCGGCGACTACCTGACCGGCAACGCCCCCATCTCGCTGGCGCCGCCGCTCAGCTCGTCCGCCGACCCGGTGAGCGGCGACTTCAGCTACACCATGCCCACGCCGCTGCCCGCCGGCCTCTCGGGCACCTGGGCGGTGGGCCTGGAGGCCCGCCGGCAGGGCTCGGTGGCCGCCTACGACCCGGCCACCGACACCTTCCGCTGGCCCTACACCGGCGAGCCGCTCACCGAGTACGCCGACAACCCGGTGGCCTACGTGGACACCGCCCTCGGCTCCTGGCCGGGCGGCGCCCCCACGCCGCGGCGCACCGTCGTCGACCCGGCGGCCTGCCGCGCCTGCCACCTCGACCTCTCGCTGCACGGCGGGCTGCGCCACGAGCCGGAGTACTGCGTCCTGTGCCACGCCGCCGACACCACCGACTGGAACCGGCGGCCCAAGGGGCCGGACGGCAACGTCGACCTGGCCACCGTCTACTCCGACGCGAAGTTCGGCACCTACGACGACCTCGAGGAGCGCTCCATCCACTTCAAGGTGCTGATCCACCGCATCCACACCGGCGAGGGGCAGGGGACCGCGAGCCTCGAGGTCGGGGCGCCGCACGTGGTCTACGGCTACGGCGGGACGGCGAACTTCTTCGACGACGTCCGCTTCCCCAACCGGCTGGCCGACTGCACCCTCTGCCACCCGGGGCGCGCCTGGCTGCTGGAGGCGATCCCGGCCGACGCCGCGCCCACCACGGCCAACGAGACCGCCACCATCGCCCACGCGGCCTCCGCCAGCCACACCGGCGCCGACGCCGTCCTGCGGCCCATGGCCGCCGCCTGCCTCTCCTGCCACGGCACCGCGTTCGCCTCCGAGCACGCGGCGCAGTACACCAGCGGCGGCGTGGAGGCGTGCGCCCAGTGCCACGCCAAGGGCTCGCTCGGCGTCGCGGCGGCCCACGGGCTGTCGGCGCCGGCCGCCGCGCCGTAGCGGGGGTGGCGCGCCATGCTCCGGCTCACCTTCCTCGGGACCTCGGCGGCCCAGCCCACCATCGGGCGCAACCTGACCGGCCTGGCGGTGCGGCGGGAGCGCGAGCTCTTCCTCTTCGACTGCGGGGAGGGGACGCAGCGCCAGATGATCCGCTACGCCACCGGCTTCGACGTGGCGGCCATCTTCTTCACGCACTTCCACGCCGACCACTACCTGGGCGCCATCGGCTTCCTGCGCACCCTCTCCATGCAGGGGCGCGCCGAGCCGATGGACCTGTACGGCCCCCGGCCGGCCCGGCGGCTGCTCGAGGTCATGCTCTTCACCGGCACCGAGAAGCTGGCCTTCGAGGTGCGCATCCACGAGGTCCTGCCCGGCGAGACGGTGCGGCGCGACGGCTGCAACCTGGTGTCCTTCGCCACCGAGCACAAGATCGCCTCCTGCGGCTGGGCGCTCGTGGAGGACGAGCGCCCCGGGCGCTTCCACCCGGAGAGGGCCGCGGCGCTCGGCGTGCCGCACGGGCCGGCCCTGGGCGAGCTGCAGCGCGGCCGGGCCGTCACGCTGGCGGACGGCCGGGTGGTGACCCCGGCCGAGGTGCTGGGGCCCGCGCGCCGCGGCCGCACCGTGGTGGTGAGCGGCGACACCCGCCCCTGCGCCGCCACGGTGGCGGCGGCCCGCGGCGCCGACCTGCTGGTGCACGACTCCACCTTCGGCGACGCCGAGGCGGCGCGGGCCGCCGAGACCATGCACGCCACGGCGCGGGAGGCGGCCAGGGTGGCCCGCCAGGCGGGGGTGGGGCGGCTCCTGCTCACCCACCTCTCGACCCGCTACGACCGCGACACCGCGCCGCTCCTGGAGCAGGCGCGGGGAGAGTTCGATCGGGTGGAGGTGGCCAGCGACGGCCTGACGCTGGAGGTGCCGCTCCCGGACTGACCGGCCGGGCGCTACTTCTCGACGCGCCTGAAGCGGAGCGCCGCCCAGATCTTGTCGAGCGTCACCGAGCCGTCCGGCGCCAGGCCGAAGGGGCCGGCCAGCGCGCGGATTTTGTCGCGGGAGAGGTCGGAGCCGGCGCCGGAGTCGGCCTTGGGGTAGCTGACCCAGACCACCGCGTCGTCGGTGAGCCGCGGCGAGACCTCGCGGAGGCGCGAGGAGAGCGCCGCGCCGTCGCGCGCGAAGAGGTGCACGAAGGCGGCCTCGGCGGGGACGACGTTGACGAGCCGGGCCCCCTCGGGCAGCGGCCCGAGCTTCTGCCGGTAGCCGGCGGGCGCGCCCAGCACCACGATGGTGGTGCCCGGCGTCACGTCCAGCTTCACGGTGAGCGGGGCGTTCTCCGGCGGCGGCGCGGACGGCGCCTTGATGGCGGCCTTCTCGGGCGTGGGCTTCTTCGCGGCGCTCTTCTTCGCCGTGGTCTTCGACATGCGCCGAATCAGACCACGTTCCGGCGGCCCGGGCCAGTTTCCACCCGCTCCCGCTGCAGGAGGGCAGGCCGCCCGGGCTCGCCGGGGGCGCGGCGGACGGAAGGTGAAGGTGCGCGAAAGAGGCAGGGCGCGGGCCTCCGCGGCTCGCCGGGCTGCGCAGAAATCATTCCCTGGCCCCCTCTGGGGCCCACGCCCCGAAGGGAGGTTTCTGGCCGGGTCCTGGCGGCCAGATCACCTGCTCCGGCCGGGTAGGTCCTCGCACGCGCGGCAGGGAGCACGATGAACGAGTACCGGTACCTCATCGTCGGCGGCGGCATGACCGGCCACGCGGCCGCGGCCGCCATCCGCGGGCTCGACCCGGCCGGCTCGCTCGGCATGATCGGCGAGGAGCCGGTCCCGCCCTACGCCCGGCCGGCGCTGTCGGAGGGGCCGTGGGCCGAGGCGGACCAGCGGCGCTTCTTCCTGCCCGCGCTCCAGGGGCTGGTGCACCACACCGGCCGGCGCGCCGTGTCCCTCGACCCGGCGGGCCGCGAGGTGGTGGACGACCTCGGCGAGCGCTACCGGTACGAGCGGCTGCTGCTGGCGACCGGCGGCGCGCCGCGCCGGCTCGAGATCGGGGGTGATCGGGTCATCCACCTGCGGACCATGGCCGACTACGAGCGGCTGCGCGGGCACGGCGGCCACTGCGCGCTGGTGGTGGGCGGCGGCTACGTCGGCACCGAGCTGGCCGCGTCGCTCGCCGCGGAGGGGCGCGACGTCACCATGGCCTTCCCGGAGCCGAGCCTCGGCGCGAACCGCTGGCCCGGCGGGCTGTCGGAGCACGTGACGCGGGACTTCGAGGCGCACGGGGTGCGGCTGCTGCGGGGCCACGCCGTGGCGCGGGTGGAGGCCTTCGGCGACCGCGGCGACCGGGTGCTGGTGCGCACCAGCGGCGGCGCGGAGGTGCTGGCCGACCTGGTGGTGGCCGGCCTCGGCACCCGGCCGCAGACCGCGCTGGCGGAGGCGGCGGGGCTGGCGGTCTCGGACGGCGTGGAGGTGGACGAGGGGCTGCGGACGAGCGCCCCGGACGTCTGGGCGGCCGGCGACGTGGCCCGCGTCTGGTCGCCCGCGCTGGGGGAGCGCATCCGGCTGGAGCACGCCGAGAACGCGCTCGCCATGGGGCGCGAGGCCGGGCGGGCCATGGCGGGCGAGCCGGTGCGCTGGAGCCAGCTGCCGAGCTGGGGCGCGTCCTTCTTCGGCGCGGCTTACCAGGCGGTGGGGAAGATCGACGCCCGCATGGAGACGGTCGAGGCCTGGCGGCGCCCCTACCACGAGGGCGTGGTGTACTACCTGGAGCACGGGCGGGTGAAGGGCGTGCTCCTGTGGGGGCTGGCGGGGCGGCTCGAGGCGGCGCGAGAGCTCATCCGGCGGCAGCGGCCGGTGGGCGCGGCCGACCTGCAGGGCGCGCTGGAGCGGTAGCTCAGCGCTCCCCGCCGCGGTAGCGGGCCATGCAGGCGGTCCGCCCGTTGAACAGCACCCGGTTCACCTTGTCGAGGTAGAGCCCGCTGCCGAACTCCTCGTGGGGCACGCGGCTCGAGAGGTAGGACACCTCGCACTGGCACATGAAGGTGCCGAAGCCGGCGCCGGACTCCTGGAAGACCGAGATGGGCGGGAAGCCCACCTCGGCGCGGCAGAGCCGGTAGGCCTCGTCGACCTGGCCCCGGCTCCAGGGCGGGACGCTGCAGGCGGCGGCGAGGAGGGGGAGGAGCAGGCGGATCCTGGTCAACGCGCCGGGCCTTTCGACGGGGACGGCGCGCGCGCGCCGGGCCGCCGGTCGTCGGGGCCGCCGGGTTGTCATGCAAGTCCGGTACTCGGCCCCGTCCGCCCAAGCCTGCGGGGCCGCGGGGCCGGCCGTCGGGAGCGGCGGTCGCCTCGCCACCCAGGGTTCCTCCCGCCCCGCACGCACCGTGCCGCGGGTGCCACCGCCGCACCGGGCCGGCGCCAGCGCCCGCCGTGCTAGAACGCCCCCGTGCGCACCCCCGCTGAGGACCTGGCCGCCTGGATCCCGCGCCTGCTCGCGGTCT
>JAJYAW010000070.1 GCA_021779335.1 Myxococcales bacterium
GCCGTCTCCAGGCCGGGCGCGTCGAGCGAGAGCCGCACCGTGACCGCCCCGCGCGCCCGGTTCTCCAGCGACACCTCGTAGGCGTCGAGGGCCCGCCCGTCCGGCGCCAGGCGCGGGGCGAAGGCGCTGGCCGGGACCACCGAGAGGTCCAGCGTGTCCCGGCTGGCGGCGCGCGCGGCCAGGGCCGTGGCGCCGAGGGCCAGCAGCGCGCCGGCCGAGAGGGCCAGCACCCCGGGCCGCAGCAGGCGGCGCGGCCGGCCGGGCTCCCCGTAGAAGTAGCCCACCAGGTCCGGCGCCCGCTTCAGCCGCCGCATGATGGGCCGGCAGGCGTCGACGCACTCGGCGCAGGCGATGCACTCCATCTGCAGCCCGTCGCGGATGTCGATGCCGGTGGGGCAGCAGCGGACGCAGGCGCCGCAGTCGACGCAGTCGGCGGCGCGCCGGGCGTCGTAGGCCACCGCCAGCGTGCCCGCGTCGTAGAGCACGCCCTGCAGCTTGGCGTAGGGGCAGGCGGTGGCGCAGAAGCGCGCGCGCAGGAAGGCGAGGTCCAGGAAGAGGACGGCCGAGAGGGCCGCCCACGAGCCCGCCGCCACCGGCCCGAGGCGGCCGGCCGCGAGGTCGCCCAGGAACTCGACGGGCGGCACGAAGTACCAGACGGTGGCGGCGCCGAAGACCAGCGCCACCAGCCCGGTGAGGGCGAAGCCGGCGGCCCGCCGCCAGGGGCGCCGCCGCCGGCCGGGCCAGGGCTGCACCAGCCGCGTCAGGTCGGAGAGGACGGTCTGCGGGCAGGACCAGCCGCACCAGACCCGCCCGAAGGCCACCGTCACCGCCAGGAAGAGGAAGGCCACGAGGACCGTGGCCGGGAGCAGCACGAAGAACTCGTCGAGCGCCAGCGACGCGCCGAGGAGGTGGAGCTGGAGCGTGGGGACGTCGAAGCGGAGCGCGCTCTCGCCGCCCACGCGGAGGAAGGGCAGCGCCAGGTACAGGAGCCCCTGGGCCGCCCCCGCGGCGCGCCGCCAGCGCTGGATCTGGCCGCTACCGGTCGTCATCCAGCATCTTGTACTTCGCCTTCTCGCCGTCGTCGCGACGCTTGCGGGAGTAGAGGAAGATCCAGATGCCCGCCAGGGCCGCCACCAGGGTGGACCCGACGATCAGGTAGAAGGTCTCCGGCGCCATGCCCGCGCCCCTCAGGGCTTGCGCCGCCGCTGCACGAGGAGCAGCGCCACGGCCGAGAGCGTGGCCAGCGCCGTGAAGAGGACGGTCATGAGGACGTTGCCGCCCACCTCGCGGTCGACGTGCTCCAGCTCACCGGCCTGGGTCCAGCCGGTGGTCCAGGGCGAGTACGCGTAGAGGTAGTAGGCGCCCCAGAGGATGAGCCCCCAGAAGAGCGCCTTCCAGCCGAGCGGGACGCTCTCGGCGGTCTCCTTCGCCTCCATCGCCTCGGCCGTGTCGGGGAGTTCGTTGTCCATGGCGGTCCCTCCGGTCACCGGTGCTCCTGCGCGTCGTGGTCGTCGCCCTCGGCCGCCTCGTGCGCCTTCTGGTTGCGCAGCCAGGCGATGATGGACCAGATGTCCTGCTTGGAGAGCTGGCCGCCGAAGGCGGTCATGCCGCCGTCCTTGAGGCCGGGCCGGCCCAGGCCCGCCTTGGCGTCGGACCCGCCCGAGATCATGGCGAAGTAGGCGGCGTCGGGCATGTCGCCCTTCACCTCGAGGAAGACGTCGTCGATGAGGCTGGGCGCGATGCCCTCCTGCCCCTTGGCCTCGTCGCCGTGGCAGACGGCGCAGTTGTCGGCGAAGAGCTTCTGCCCCTTCACCACCGCGGCGACGTCATGGGCCAGCGGGTTCTCGACCGTCAGGTCGGCGGCCAGGGCCTGGCGGCGCGGCACGGCGTGGCCGAGCTGCTGCAGGTAGGCCACCATGGCGTCGGCCTCGTCCTTGCCGGCGAGCTCGGCCTTCACCTGGGCCGGGTCGGGCTTCAGCTCGGGGTGCAGGACGGCCAGGGCGGCCAGGTGGCTCGTCACCTGGTCGGCGTCGAGCAGGCGCCCCTTCAGGAAGGCGTAGGAGGGCATGTTGGAGCGCGGGACGTACTTCTGCGGGTTCGCGAGGTGGTCGTACTGCCACGCGTCCGGCCGGAGCCCGCCCTCGCGGGCCAGGTCGGGGCCGGTCCGCTTGGAGCCCCAGAGGAAGGGGTGCTCGTAGGCGAACTCGCCGGCCTGCGAGTAGGCGCCGTAGCGGGCCACCTCGCTGGGCAGCGGCCGCACCACCTGGGTGTGGCAGTTCATGCAGCCCTCGCGCTGGTAGACGTCGCGCCCGGCCAGCTGCAGGGCGGTGTAGGGCTTGAGGGTGGCGAGCTTCGGGTGCATGTCGGCCCGGAGCATCGGGTAGGCCATGGTCACCACCGATCCGACGAGGATCGTGACGGTGGCCATGACGGCGAGGGTGATGGGCTTCCGGTAGATCGCGCCAGCCATGGTGGTCTCCCCTCCCTACGCCGGCGCCGGGCTGGACGCCCGGGGCGCCGGGGCGGACGCCTGCAGCGCCCTCCCCTTCCGGATGGTCATGAGGACGTTGTAGACGAAGAAGAGCATGCCGGCCGTGAAGATGAGCCCGGCCAGCGTGCGGGTGTGCCAGTACGGGTAGTTCTTCACCAGCGACTCGACGAAGGTGTACTTCAGCGTGCCGTCGGGGTTGGTCGCCTTCCACATGGCGCCCTGCTGGATGCCGGTGATCCACATGGTCACCGAGAAGAGGAGCTGCCCCACCAGCACCAGCCAGAAGTGGATGTTGGCGACCTTCTCCGAGTAGATGGTGGTCCCGTAGATCCTGGGGATGACGTAGTAGATGGAGGCGGTGGCGGTCAGCGTCACCCAGCCCATGGTCCCCATGTGGACGTGACCCGGGACCCAGTCGGTGCCGTGGATGAGCTGCGAGACCACGCGCAGCGCCTGCGTCGGCCCCTGCACCGTCTGCAGGCCGTAGAAGGTGATGGCCAGGACGAAGAACTTGGCCAGGTAGTTGGTCCTCATCTTCGACCAGTCCGACCCCACCGTGTAGTAGCCGTTGATGACCGAGCCCCAGGACGGCGCGATGAGGAAGAGCGTGAAGACGATGCCCAGCGTCTGGAGCCAGTCGGGGATGGGCGTGTAGACGAGGTGGTGGGCGCCGGTCCAGAGGTAGCCGAAGATGAGCGACCAGAAGGCCAGGATGGAGAGGCGGTGGCTGTAGAGCGGGATCCCCAGCGCCTTGGGCATGAAGTAGAAGAACATGGCCAGGAACGGGGTGGTGAAGAGGAAGCCCACCGCGTTGTGGCCGTACCACCACTCCACGTTGGCCGAGTTCAGCCCCGCGAAGAGGTGGTAGCTCTTCCCCAGGCCGGCCGGGATGGCGAGGTTGTTGACGATGTAGAGGACCGCGATGGCCACCACGGTGGCGATGGTGTACCAGAGCGACACGTACAGCTGCGGCTCCTTGCGCTTGATGATGGTCGCGAAGACGTTGACGGCGAAGATGACCCACAGCACGACCACCGCGACGTCGAGCGGCCACTCCAGCTCGGCGTACTCGTTCGACTGGTCCCAGCCCGCGAAGAGCGAGAGCGCCGCCGCCGCGATGACCAGGTTGAAGTACCAGAGCTGGAAGCGCGCCAGCCTGGGGAACACGAGCGGGCGGCCGCTGAGCCGCATCACCACGTAGAGGAGCAGCCCGAAGATCACGCCCGCGCCGAGGCCGAAGGCCAGGCCGTTGGTGTGGACGACGCGCAGCCGGCCGTAGGTGAAGTACGGCGCGAAGTTGGCGGCGGGCGCCCAGAGCTGGATCGAGATGAGGAGCCCGACGAGGATCCCCACGACCCCCCAGAAGATGGCCGAGAGGATGAACCCCTGGACCGTCTGGTTGTCGTACCGGTAGTCGTTCATGAGCCGCTGCCCTCCCTGGCATGGCGGAAACTGATCGGGCGCAAGCATACATGACCGACGCGCTCATGAAAGCGTTGAATTCACTGGGCTTGCCGCTGGCGATCTCGCACCCGGACCTACATCGGCCCCGGGTGCTTCCCGGGGCGCCAGCTTTGCGCGCGGACCACGCGAGCAAGGTCGCGCGGTTGCGCGATCGGCTTGATCGATCAGGTCGGCTCCTGGCGCCGCGGCGGCTCGGCGCGCGCCTCGGGGGGCCTGGCCAGCCCCACCCCGCGGAAGAACTCGACGGCCCGCTCCAGCGCCTCGGCCTGCCGCGCCAGGGCGGAGGTGCTGCTCGTCAGCGAGGCCACGAGCTCGGCCTGGCGCCCGCCGCGGCGCGCCTGCTCGCGCGTCACGTCGGCCAGCCCCTTCACCGCCGCGTGGTCCTTCACGAGCAGCACCGCCAGGTCCCCGGCCTGCTGGGCCGCGCGCGCCACCAGCGAGACCAGCCGCGACGACGCCGCGCGGCTCGAGTCGGGCACCGTCCGCGCCCAGCGCTCCAGCTCCTCCGCGTCCAGCAGGGCGCGCCGCATGGTGGCCTCGGCGTCGCGCGCCGCCTCGGCGTGGCGCCGCAGGGCGCCCTCGGTCTCGTCGGCGGAGGCCTTGCTGCGCCCCAGGCCCCCGCTGTGGGCCGCCGCGCCCGCCGAGAGGTCGCGCACCGCCGCGCCGAGGAGGCCGGAGGCGCCGGTGACCGCCGCGGCCGAGCCGGCCAGCTCGCCGACCACGCGCCGGAGCCGCTGCAGCATCTGGTCGAGCGCCTCCTGCAGCCGCCCCGGCTCGTCGTCGCCCTCCGCCGGGGCGGGCGGGGAGAGGTCCCCGTCGGCGATGCGGCGCGCCACCTGGAGCGCCTCGGAGAGCGGCGCGGTCACCGAGCGGGCCACCAGCCAGGCCACCAGCGCCAGCGCGGCGAGGATGGCCAGGGCCGCCAGCGCCAGCCGCCGGTCCTGCGCGGCCAGCGCGGTGTCCACGTCGTCGAGGTAGAGCCCGCTGCCCGCGATCCAGCCCCACGGCGCGAAGAGCTTCACGTAGGAGAGCTTGCGGACCGGCGTGGTCGAGTCGGGGCGCGGCCACAGGTAGTCGACGTACCCCTCGCCGCGCCCCCTGGCCACCCGCACGAACTCCTGGAAGAGCCTCTTGCCCGAGGGGTCGGCGTCCTGCGAGAGGTCCCGCCCGTCCAGCTCGGGGCGCATCGGGTGCATCACCATGCGCGGGTGGAGGTCGTTGATCCAGACGTACTCCTTGCCCCCGTAGCGCAGCGAGCGGAGCAGCGCCTTGGCCTGGTCCTGCGCCTCGGCGGTGGTGAGCCGGCCGCTCGCCTCCAGCCCGCCGAAGTGACGGAGCACGGCGTCGGCCGCCTCGACCACGCTGCGCACCTCGGTCTTGCGCTCCTCGAGGAGCTGGGCCTCGAGCAGGCTCCGCGAGTCCAGGGCCAGGGCGGCCAGCCCGGCCATGGCCGCGGCCACCAGGATGGCCAGCTTGGAGGAGGTGGAGACCTGCCGCAGGAGGCGCGTCATGGCTCGTCTCCGTGGAGTCCGCCGTCGGCGCGGCGCACGTCGATCCGGTTGTCGTAGAAGGTCGAGCCGCCCGCCTCGTCGGTGAGCCGCTGCGAGGTGAGCGCGTTGATGTTGCGCCCGCCCTCCGTGTCGGCCCCGCGGTGGACCCCCTCGACCACCGCGAGGCCGTCGGGCACGCCGGCCACCACCGCGACCCGCAGCGGCACCTCGCCGAGCTCGTTCCAGGCCACCGCCCGGTCGCCGTCGGCCAGGCCGCGCGCCGCCGCCTCGCGCGGCGAGAGCTGCACCCGCAGGGGACCGCGCTTCGAGGCCAGGTCGTCGCGGTCCAGGAAGGTGGAGTTGAGCGCGTAGAGGGCCGGCGTGGTCTGCAGCCGCAGCGGCAGCGCGCCCTCGTCGGCGTGGCACGGCAGCGGCCGCGGCAGCGGCTCGCGCAGGCGCGGGTTCTCGATCTCCAGCTTGCCCGACGGGGTGCGGAAGCGCGGCCCGGGCGGCGGGGCGAGCCGCTGGGGCCGCCCGGCGTCGAGGGCGGCCCGGTCCAGCCCGGCGAGCCAGGGCGACGGGACGGCCAGCAGCCGCTCCACGACCTCGTCGGCGCTCCAGGCCCAGGGCTCGCCGGAGAGCCCCATGGCGCCGGCCAGGGCGCGGAAGAGCTCCCAGTTGGGCTTGCACTCCCCCGGCGGCGCCACCGCGGCCCGGGACCGCTGGATGAAGTAGTGGCCGTAGGAGCGGTAGAGGTCGGCGTGCTCCAGCGAGGTGGTGGCGGGCAGGAGCACGTCGGCGTAGCGGGCCGTGTCGGTGAGGAAGCGCTCGTGGACCACCGTGAAGAGATCCTCGCGCCGCAGGCCGCGCAGCACCGCGTTCTGGTCGGGGGCCACCGCGGCCGGGTTGGCGGTGTGGACGAAGAGCGCCATGACCCGCGGGGCGTCGAGCTCCAGGAGGGCGTGGCCGAGCCGGTTCATGTTGACGAGCCGGGTGGGGCCGGGCTGCAGATCGGGGCGCTGCAGCACCGCGAGGTCGAAGGCGTCGCTCGAGGAGGCGTCGCCCAGGAAGCCGGCGCCCGGCTTGGAGAAGCAGCCGGCCACCGCCGCCAGGCAGGCGATGGAACGGACGTTCATGGCGCCGTTCCCGTAGCGCGACAGCGCCTCGCCGAGGCGGATGAACGGGGCGCGCGCCTCGCCGAGGGTCCGCGCCAGCTCCGCCAGGGTCGGCTCCGGGAGGCCGGTGCGCGCGGCCGTGGCCGCCGGCGTGCAGCCGGGCAGCACCCGGGCCTCGAGGGCCTCCCACCCCAGCGCCTCCTCGGCGAGGAACCGCCCGGCGGCCAGCCCCTGGCGCGCCAGCAGGTGGCACAGCCCGAGCGCCAGCGCGCCGTCGGAGCCGGGCCGGACCACGATGGTCCGGTCCGCCACCGCGGAGGTGGCGGTCTCGTGGGTGTCCACCAGCCAGACCGCGGCCCCGCGCCGGCGCGCCTCCTTCACCACCTGGAGGAAGTGCAGGTTGGTGGCCACCGCGTTGGTGCCCCACAGCACGATCAGGCTGGCCGAGGCGGCCGCCTCGGGGTCCGGCCCGGGCGTGTCGCCCAGGATGGCCTTCAGCCCCGCCCCCTTGGCCGGCGAGCAGATGGTCCGGTCCAGCCGCGAGGCGCCCAGCGCGTGGAAGAAGGCGTGGCTGGCGTTGCGCTGCACCATCCCCATGGTGCCGGCGTAGCTGTACGGCAGGATGGCCTGGGCGCCGTGCTCGGCGGCCACCGCGCGCAGGCGCGAGGCCACCAGCGCGAGCGCTTCGTCCCAGGAGGCGCGCCGGAACCGGCCGGCCCCCTTCGGCCCGGCGCGCACGAGCGGGTGGAGCAGCCTCCCCGGGTGGTTCACCGTCCGCTCGTAGTGGGTCATCTTGGGGCAGAGCGAGCCCCGCGAGTAGCCGTGGTCTGGGTTGCCGCGCACCGCCACCACCTTCCCGTCCTCCACCTCGGCGAGGAGGCCGCAGGCGTCGGGGCAGTCGTAGGGGCAGGTGGAGGGGTGGAGCGTGCGCATCGGTCCGCCAATCTAGCCTCCGGGCCCGGGCACTGCCACCGGCCTGGGCGCCTCCCCGCCTCCCGGCCGCGTTGACCCCCCGCCGGGCGCGTGGTTCGCTCGCCCGCATGCTCGCCCTCGTCACCGGCGCCGGTGGGTTCCTGGGCCAGGCGCTCGTGCGCGCCCTCTCGGCCCGCGGGGACCGGGTGCGGGCGCTGGTGCGCCGGCCCGAGCCGGCGCTGGACCTCCCCGGCGTCGAGGTGGTCCAGGGCGACGCCACCGATCCCGCCGGCCTGGCCCGCGCCGTCGACGGGGTGCAGGTGGTCTTCCACCTGGCCGGCGTGCGGCGCGCCGCCGAGGCCGACGAGTTCTTCCGCGTCAACGTCGGCTCGACCCGCCTGCTCCTCGACGCCTGCCAGGCCCGGGCCCCGGCCCTGCGCCGCTTCGTGCTGGCCGGCTCGCGCGCCGCCTCGCCGCCCTCGGCCACCGGCTGCCGCGAGGAGGAGCCGGCCCGGCCGACCGAGGCCTACGGCGAGTCGAAGGCCGAGGCGGAGCGGGTGGCCTTCCAGTACCTGGACCGCTTCCCGGTCAGCGTGGCCCGGCCGCCCCGCATCATGGGGCCGGGCGACCGGGAGAACCTGCTCCTCTTCGCGCTGGCCCGCCGCGGCTGGGCGCTCCGCTTCGGCGCCGACGCGCCGCTCTCCTGGATCGACGTGGACGACTGCGCCGGCGGCCTGCTCCTGCTGGCGGAGCGGCCCGAGGCGGTGGGGCAGGCCTTCTTCCTCGCCTCGGAGGAGCGGACCAGCGTGGAGGGGCTGTTCCTGGCGGCCGCGGCGGCGCTGGGCGTCCGGCCCCGCCACGTCCGGGTGCCCGGGCCCGTCCTCTCGGGCGCGGCGGCGCTGGCCGACCTGGCGACGCGCGCCACCGGCCGGAGGCTGCCGCTCAACCGGAAGCTGGCGCGCCAGCTCCTCGCTCCCGGCTGGGTCTGCGACACCGCCAAGGCGCGGGCGCTGCTGGGCTTCGAGGCCCCCACCGCGCTCGCCGAGTCGATCCGCCGGGCCGCCGCCTGGTACCGGTCCGCCGGCTGGCTGTGAGTCGGGGCCACCCGGCCCCACCGGGCCCCCCGGACCTGTCCCCGCTCAAGCCAGGCTCGCGCCGGATCGGGTAACCTGCCTCACCATGCCCCGCTCCGGCCACAAGCCACGGTCGCCGTCCGCAGCGCCCGCCGCCGAGCCGCCCTCGCGCGGCGCCGACACCGCGGCGCCCGGGGAGCGTGAGGGGTCGAGCCGCTTCGCCTGGAAGCCGGAGTACTCGGTGGGCATCGAGGAGATCGACGCCCAGCACCAGGAGCTCTTCCGGCGCGCCGGCCTCTTCATCGAGAGCCTGCGGCGCCAGTCCCGCCAGGAGATCGGCATCCTGCTCTCCTTCCTCCGGCTCTACGCCGTGACCCACTTCGGCGCGGAGGAGGCCTGGATGCGCGAGGCCGGCTACCCCGGGACCGAGGCGCACGAGAAGCAGCACGATCGGTTCATCAAGGACATCCTGGAGCTGTCCGACCAGCACGAGAGGAAGAACGGCCCGGGCATCGAGCCGGCGCGCGTGGCCGGGTGGCTGGAGAAGTGGCTCAAGAACCACGTCACCAGCGCCGACGTCGAGCTGGCCCGCCACCTCAAGGCCACCGGCCTCCCGCCGCCCAAGCCGGAGGAGCCGCCGGCGTAGGCCCGCCCGGCGGGGCCTCCGGTCACATCGCCCCGTCGGCCAGGTCGCGCAGCTTTCGGACGCGGGCCACCCCGCACCGCTCGCCGCAGGCGCTGCAGACCTCGTAGACGACCTCCTTGACCACCAGCACGTCCGGGTGCGCCTCCGCGGGCGCCAGGACGGCGCCGCAGCCGGGGCAGGCCAGCGTTTGGACGCGCTCCGGCCGGGCCAGCACCAGCGAGCGGCGGCTCGCCGGCGGGCAGCGCGAGCACTCCACGCCGTAGAGCCAGCCCGTCTCCTGCCGCGGGGGCCGCTCGTCGAGGTCGACGCCGCAGTACTGGCACACCTCGGTCGCCATGGCGGAGACCTACCGGTCCGCCGCGCTGCGGGCAAGCGCGGCCGCGGACGGCGGAGGCGGCGACGCGAGGGGGGGGGGGGATGGAGGCGCTGCCCGGATTCGAACCGGGGGATGGCAGATTTGCAGTCTGCTGCCTTACCAGCTTGGCTACAGCGCCGTCACGAGGGTGCTCGTTGTAGCGGAGCCCCCGAACGACGTCAACGCCCGCTCCCGCGCTGGCCGCCGCGCTCCCGGGCCTCGGCGCGCACCACCGCGACCCCGCGCGCCGCCAGCGTCCGGACCAGGCCCGACAGCTCGGCCCGCGCGGCGGGCAGCAGCCCGGGCGCCGCCGCCAGCGTGAGCGCCACCCCACCCGGGACCAACCGCACCTCCACGCCGAGCGCCCGGCCGAAGTCGAGGGAGAGCGCCTCCCGCCCGGAGAGCCGGAAGGCCTCCACCGCGGGCACCACGGCCCGCACCGCCAGCGCCAGCGTCACCGCCGCGGCCGGCGACGCGGCCGGTGCCGGCGGGCGCTCCA
>JAJYAW010000071.1 GCA_021779335.1 Myxococcales bacterium
ATCGGCCACCGGCAGGGCCAGCACCGCCGTGGGCAGCGTCTCGCCCGGCAGCGTGCCGCCGCCCACCGCCGAGGCCGCCTCGCGCACCCGGGCGCCGGGGGCCAGGCCGCCCAGGGCCGAGAGCCACGCCTCCGCCTCCTGGCGCAGCGCCTCGAGGGGGCGGGCGATGGCGCGCCAGACGGGGATCTCCCGCGCCGCCTCGCCCCGCTCGTAGTGGGCCAGCGTGGCGGCCAGGCCGGCCAGGGTCACCTTGTCGGGCCGGAGGGCGCGCAGGAGCGGGTGCCGCTTCACCAGGGCCACGGCCGCGGCGCGCCCGACGACGAGGCCCGCCTGCGGCCCGCCCAGCAGCTTGTCGCCGCTGAAGCAGACCAGGTCGGCGCCGGCCCGCACCCGCTCGCCGACGGTGGGCTCCGGCGCCAGGCCGAAGGCGGCGGTGGGGAGGAGCGCCCCCGAGCCGAGGTCGTCCACCACCCACAGGTCGCGCCGCCGCCCCAGCGCCACCAGCTCCGGGAGCGTCGGCTCGGTGACGAAGCCGTCGAGCCGGAAGTTGGAGCGGTGCACCGTCAGCACGGCGCGCGTGCGGGGCGTGATGGCCTCCTCCACGTCGCGCAGGTAGGTCCGGTTGGTGGTGCCGACCTCGACGAGGGCGGCGCCGCTCTGGCGGAGCACGTCGGGGATGCGGAAGCCGCCGCCGATCTCCACGAGCTGGCCGCGGCTCACGATCACCTCGGGCCGGCCGCCCGTGCCCGGCACCTCGGGCCGATCGCCCGTGCCCGGCACCTCGGGCCGATCGCCGTCGCCGGCGGCCTGGCCCGAGGGGCGGGCGGCCGAGAGGGCGGCGAGCGACAGGAGCACCGCGGCCGCGCCGTTGTTGACCGCCACCGCGTCCTCGGCGCCGGTCAGGCGGCGCAGCGCCCCGGCCGCGTGGCGGGCGCGGTCGCCGCGCGCCCCGGCCGCGAGATCGTACTCGAGCTCCAGGTAGCCCTCGGCGGCGGCGGCCATGGACCGCGCGGTGGCGGCCGAGAGGGGGGCGCGCCCGAGGTTGGTGTGGATGACCACCCCGGTGGCGTTGATGACCCGCCGGAGCGTGCCGCGCCCCGCGGCGGCCAGCCGGTCGAGCAGGGCGGCCTCGACGGCCTCGGCCGGGGGGCAGGGGGCGCCCGCGAGGACGGCGGCCCGGAGCCGCTCCAGCTCCGCCCGGGCGGCCTCCATGACCGGCTCGTGCCCCAGCCTGGCGACGAGGCCGGCCCGCTCCGCCGCGGCCAGCAGCCGGTCGGCCCTGGGGAGCTTGCGGGCCTCGCTCGAGCGCTCCTCGGCGCTGCTGATGCTCATGGGGGACTTCGTAGCATGACTGGCATCGTGGACTCGACGGGTGGGCATCGCCGCGAGGCGACGGGAGAATCGGGTAGAAGATCGTTGCCTTGGACGCTCCGGAAAGGTAATCCTTCGCCCCACCCTATGCCCGCTCTCGCCAACCCCTCCGCGGCTGAGGCGCTTCTCTGGGCCATCATCCTCTTCCCGCTCTCCGGCGCCCTCATCAACGGGCTCGTCGGAAAGCGAATCGGCAAGGGAAACGCGACCCTGGTGGCCCTCGGCGCCATGGTCGGTTCGCTCGCCGTCGCCAGCATCGCCTTCGCCTGGGCCCTGTCGGGGCGCACCCTCCACTACCACGGTGATCCGTGGATCCAGGTGGGCGCGCTCAGCGTCTCCTGGAGCCTGCTCGTCGACCGGCTCTCCGGGACCATGCTGCTCGTGGTGACCGGCGTCGGCACGCTCATCCACATCTACTCGACGTCCTACATGTCCCATGAGGACGACGCCGGGTACGCCCGCTTCTTCACCTACCTCAACCTCTTCGTCGCGGCGATGCTCATCCTCGTCCTCGGCGACTCGCTCCTCCTCACCTTCGTGGGCTGGGAGGGCGTGGGGCTCTGCTCCTACCTGCTCATCGGCTTCTGGTTCACCGACCCGCAGAAGGCCTTCGCCGGCCGCAAGGCGTTCGTCGTCAACCGCATCGGCGACTTCGGCTTCCTGGTCGGCGTCTTCTCGCTGCTGGCCATCTTCGGCACCCCGGTCTACGCGGAGATGAGCGCCCTGGCCCGGGTGGTCACGCCCGACGCGGTCATCACCGCCGGCGTCTTCGCCGGCTGGACCTACCAGGGGGCCGTCACCTTCGCGATGCTGGCGCTCTTCGTGGGCGCCACCGGCAAGTCGGCCCAGCTGCCCCTCTACATCTGGCTGCCCGACGCCATGGCCGGCCCGACCCCGGTCTCGGCCCTCATCCACGCCGCCACCATGGTCACCGCCGGCGTCTACCTGGTGGCCCGCAACTCCATGCTCTTCACGCTGGCCCCGGCGGCCATGGCCACCGTGACGCTGGTGGGCGCGGTCACCGCGCTCTTCGCGGCCCTCATCGCCTTCACCCAGACCGACATCAAGAAGGTGCTGGCCTACTCCACGGTGAGCCAGCTCGGCTTCATGTTCATCGGCGTCGGCGTCGGCGCCTGGTGGGCCGGCGTCCTCCACCTCGTGACCCACGCCTTCTTCAAGGCCTGCCTCTTCCTGGGGGCCGGCTCCGTCATGCACGGCATGGGGGACGAGACCGACGTCCGCAAGATGGGCGGCCTCTCGTCGAAGATGCCGCACACCCACTGGACCTTCCTGGTCTCCACCCTGGCCATCACGGGCGTCGTCCCGCTCTCCGGCTACTGGTCGAAGGACGCCATCCTGGGCAACGCCCTCTTCAGCCACAACCCGGTCTGGCACGAGGTCGGCCCCATCGCCTACGTCCTCGGCTCGCTGGCCGCGCTGGGCACCGCCTTCTACATGACGCGGCTGTACTGGCTGACCTTCCGGGGCGCGCCCCGCACCCACGCCGCCGAGCACGCCCACGAGTCCTCCCCGGCCATGACCGTGCCGCTCATGGTGCTGGCGGTGCTGGCGGTGGCGGCGCTGGTCCTCGGCCTGCCCGGCGAGCACTGGGCGCTGGGCGAGGTCTTCAAGGAGTACCTCGCGCCGGTCTTCGCGGCCGGCACCGAGCGGCTCTACAGCCACGACGTCGGTCACTTCCACGAGGGCGCCCACCCCGCCTGGCCCTACTTCGCCGCCTGGGCCATCGCCGCGGTGGGCACGCTGGTGGGCTGGCTCATGTACGGCGGCGGCTGGAGCAAGCTGCCGGCCCGGCTGGCCGGGGCCTGGCCGTGGACCTACCGCTTCATGCAGGACAAGTTCCGCGTCGACGAGCTCTACGACGCCGTCGTCGTCCGCCCGCTCAAGACCGCCGCCGCGGTCCTGTGGCGCTGGGTGGACGTCTTCGTCATCGACGGCACCGTCAACGGCCTGGCCAGGGGGGCCGGCCTGATCGGCTCGGTGGTCCGGCTCACCCAGAACGGCGACGTGCAGCGCTACGCGGCCGTCATGGCCATCGCGGCGGCGGCCATCCTCTGGACCGTCCTCGGCGTGGGAGGGCTGTAAGTGAACCTGCTCACCGTCGTCACCTTCCTGCCGCTGGCCGGGGCCGTCCTGCTGGCGCTCATCCCGCGAGACGAGGCGGGGCAGCACCGGGCCGCCACGCTGGTCTTCACCCTGCTCACCTTCTTCCTCTCGCTCGGCCTCTGGTTCGGCTTCGACGCCTCGCCCGCGGCGCCCGAGTTCCAGTTCGAGGTGAGGCTGCCCTGGATGCCCTCCATCGGCATCGGCTACCACGTCGGGCTCGACGGGGTGGCGCTGCTGCTGGTCATGCTGACCACGGTGCTCATGCCGGTGGTCATCCTCTCCACCTGGAAGGCGGTGGGGGAGCGGGTCAAGGAGTTCATGGTGGCGCTGCTGGTCCTCGAGACCGCCATGATCGGGACCTTCGCCGCGCTCGACCTGATCCTCTTCTACGTCTTCTGGGAGCTCATGCTCATCCCGATGTACCTGCTCATCGGGATCTGGGGCTCGCAGAACCGGCTCTACGCGACGGTGAAGTTCTTCATCTACACCTTCGCCGCCAGCGTGCTCATGCTGCTGGCCATCCTCTTCGTCTACTTCCACGACGGGAACACCTTCGACTACCTGGAGGCCCGGAGCGCGCTGCAGGTGACGGCCGAGCAGGCCCGCTACCTCTTCCTGGCCTTCGGCCTGGCCTTCGCGGTCAAGGTGCCGATGTTCCCGCTCCACACCTGGCTGCCCGACGCCCACACCGAGGCGCCCACCGCCGGCTCGGTCATCCTGGCCGGCGTGCTCCTCAAGATGGGCACCTTCGGCTTCTTCCGCTACGCCCTGCCGCTCTTCCCCGAGGCGGCGCTGACGTACCGCCCGCTGCTGGCCGGCCTGGCCACGGTGGGCATCATCTACGGCGCCCTCATGAGCTTCGTGCAGACCGACATGAAGCGGCTGGTGGCCTACTCGTCGGTGAGCCACCTGGGCTTCGTCATGCTGGGCCTGGCGGCCCTCTCCGCCGAGAGCCTGACCGGCTCCGTCTACCAGATGCTCAACCACGGCGTGTCCACCGGGGCGCTCTTCCTCCTGGTGGGCATGCTCTACGAGCGGCGCCACACCCGGGCCATCGCCGAGTACGGCGGCCTGGCCAGGCAGGTGCCCTGGCTGGCCACCGCCTTCCTGGTGGTGACGCTCTCCTCCATCGGCCTGCCCGGGACCAACGGCTTCGTCGGCGAGTTCCTCATCCTCTCCGGCACCTTCCTCTCCCGGCTCGCCTCCTCCACGGTGCTGGCCACGGTGGCCTCCATCGGCGTCATCCTGGGGGCGGTCTACATGCTGGTGCTGGTGGAGAAGGTCTTCTTCGGCGCAATCAAGAACGAGGAGAACCGGCACCTGCCGGACCTGTCGGTGCGCGAGGGCTTCGTGCTGGCCCCCATGATCGTCCTCATCGTGGTCATGGGGCTGCTGCCGGGCCCGTTCCTGGCGCCGGCCAAGCCGGCGGTGGACCGCCTGGTGCAGCGCTTCCAGCAGGCCGAGGCCCGGCTCGGGGTGCCGACCTCGGTGGGCACGGTGGACGCCGCGGTGGCGGCGCGCCCCAGCCTGCCGCCCGGGAGGGCTTTCTGACATGAACGGCTTGCCCGTCCGCGACTTCGCCGCCCTGGCGCCCGTGGCCATCCTGGCCCTGGGCGCGCTCACGCTCCTCATGTCCGAGGTCTTCCTCACCTCGCCCCGCCGCGGCTACCAGGCGGGCGTCACGCTGGTGACGGCGGTGGTGACGGCCGTGAGCGCCGCGGTGGTGCCGCCGGCCGGCCCCATCTTCGGCGGCCAGGCCACCATCGACGCCTTCAGCGTCTTCGTCACCGTGGTCATCTGCCTGGGCGTCGGCCTCTCCGCCCTGGTCTCGGCGGGCTGGCTCCACGCCCGCGACGCCGAGCGCGGCGAGTACTACGCGCTGACCCTCTTCGCGGCCGCCGGCATGGTGCTGCTCGGCATGTCCTCGGATCTCCTGGTGGCCTTCATCGCCATCGAGATCATGAGCCTCTCGACCTACTCCCTGACGGCCTACCAGCGCCGCGGCCGCCGCCCCTCCGAGGCGGCCTTCAAGTACATGATCCTGGGGGCCATCTCCTCGGCGCTGCTGCTCTACGGCTCGTCGCTCATCTACGGCGCCACCGGCACCACCCTCTTCTCCGGCATGCACGGGGGGCGCGGCGCCGGCTCCATGCTGCTGGTGGCCGGCCTGGGGCTGGTGGCCTCCGGCATCGCCTTCAAGGTGGCGGCCGTCCCCTTCCACGCCTGGACGCCCGACGTCTACGAGGGCGCCCCCACCCCGGTGACGGCCTTCATGGCGGCCGGCGTGAAGACCGCGGCCTTCGCGCTGCTGGCCCGCATCTTCCTCTCCTCCCAGACCGGGGCCGGCGTGGCCGACCTCTCCTTCTCGCGGATCCTCACGGTGCTGGCGCTCCTCACCATGATCTTCGGGAACCTGCTGGCGCTGCCGCAGCGGAGCGTCAAGCGGATGCTCGCCTACTCCTCGGTGGCCCACGCCGGGTACCTGCTGGTGGGCGTGGTCTCCGCCAAGGTCGAGGGCGCCCGCTCCATCGCGCTGGCCGGCGTCCTCTTCTACCTGGCCGCCTACACCGCCACCGTCATCGGCGCCTTCGCCGTGGTGGGCGCCCTGGAGGCCCGCGCCAGGGACGGCGAGGAGGCGCGCCGGCCCTGGGACCTCGACCGCTTCTCCGGGCTGGCCCGCAAGAGCCCGCTGCTGGCCTTCGCCATGACGGTCTTCCTGCTCAGCCTGGCGGGCGTGCCGCCCACCGCGGGCTTCATGGGGAAGCTCTACATCTTCAAGGCCGCCGTCGGGGCCGACCTCATCCCGCTGGCGGTGACCGGCATCCTCACCAGCATCCTGGGCGCCTTCTACTACCTGCGCGTCATCGTCCACATGTACATGAAGCCGGCCGCGGGCGAGGAGCCGGTGGTGGCCACCACCAGCATGGCCCTGGCGCTCGGCGGCGCGGTGGCCTTCGTGGCCGTCCTCGGCATCCTGGGCGATCCGCTCATCAGGCTGGCGCAGGCGGCCAGCGCGGTGGTCATGTAGGGTCCTGGGCCGCCCCGGCAGCCCGCGGCGGCCTCAGGCGGCCAGCCGGTCCAGGAGGTCGCGCGCCCGGAAGGGCTTCTCCAGCACCTGGGCGCGCGGGAAGCGGCCGGCGGCGCGGTCCAGCAGGTCGGCGTGCGGCCCCGTCAGGACCACGGGGAGCGGGCGCCGGAGCAGGTCGGCCAGCAGCCCCTCGGCGCCGGCCAGGTGCAGGTCGACCAGGCAGAGGTCGTAGGCGCGGTGCGCCAGGGCGGCGCGGGCGTCGGCGGCGCTGCCGGCGGAGGCCACCTCGCACCCCTCCAGGCGCAGCGCGATGGCCAGCGCCTCGCGGAAGTTGCGGTCCTCGTCGACGAGGAGGAACGACGCCATGGCGCTCCGAAGAAGTGAAGCGCTGAGCGCAGCTGAAGTGGCGGGGGGGGGCCTACCTCAACAGGCTGCTCAGCGCTTCGGGCAAGGAACGAAGCAAGCCAGGTGCCAGGCCCCGGGCGGGGCCTGCGTGACGAAGAGGTCCCTGATCGCGAGTGATTACGCGGGCGTGTCTCGGGCGGGCCGCGCCCGGGGCGCGCGGGACGCGGCGCCGTCGTTCATCCCTGCAATGCAGCCGCAGGAGTGAAAGGCGATCAGGCCGGCGGCGCGCCGCGCGAGGCGACGCCGAGCCGCTTCATCTTGCGCCAGAGCGTCGTGGCCGAGACCCCCAGCTCGCGCGCCACGCGGGACAGGTCGCCCTCGCAGCGGGCCACCGCGGCCTCGATGGCCCGGCGCTCCGCCGCCTCCACCGCCGCGGCCAGGGTGCGGCCGTCGCCCTCGCCGTCGCCCGGAGGCGGCAGCGGGCTGGCCTCGTCGAGCGAGACGTCGGCGGCGCGGATCTCGGCGTCCACCGAGAGGGCCGCCGCCTGCTCGACCATGTTCTCCAGCTCGCGCACGTTGCCCGGCCAGTGGTGGTCGGCCAGCTTCTGCACCGCCTCGGGGGCCAGGGTCTTGGCGGCGCCGGCGCGGGCGTTGTAGCGGGCCAGGAAGTGGGCCGCCAGGATGGGGATGTCCTCGCGCCGCTCGCGCAGCGGCGGAATGCGCAGGGGCACCACGTTGAGCCGGTAGAAGAGGTCCTCGCGGAAGCGCCGCTCGGCGATGGCCCGCTTCAGGTCCTGGTTGGTGGCGGCGATGATGCGCACGTCGACCTGCACCGGCGTCGACTCGCCGACGCGCCGGATCTCGCCGTCCTGCAGGGCGCGCAGCAGCTTGGCCTGGAAGCCCGGGGAGGTCTCGCCGATCTCGTCGATGAAGAGGGTCCCGCCGCTGGCCTCCTCGAAGAGGCCGCGCCGGGCCCGGGCGGCGCCGGTGAAGGCGCCGCGGGCGTGGCCGAAGAGCTCGGACTCCAGCAGGGTCTCGGTGATGGCGGCGCAGTTGACCGGCACGAAGGGCTTGTCGCCGCGCCGGCTGGAGAGGTGGAGGGCGCGCGCCACCACCTCCTTGCCGGTGCCGGACTCGCCGGTGATGAGCACGGTGGCGTCGCTGGCGGCCACCCGCCGCACCCGCTCCTTGACCTCGCGCATGGGGGCGGAGCCGCCGATGATGCCCTCCTGCGCCTGCTGGCGCCGCAGCTCGGCGGCCAGCAGGTCGCGCTCGCCGACCAGGCGGCGCAGCTCCAGCGCCTTGCCGACGCGCAGCAGGAGCTCCTCCTCCTTGAAGGGCTTGGCCAGGAAGTCGTAGGCGCCGCGCCGCATGGCCTCCACGGCCGCCTCGATGGTGCCGTAGGCGGTCATGACGATGATCTGGGTCTGCGGCGAGAGCTGGCGCGCCAGCCGCAGCACCTCCATGCCGTCCACGTTGGGCATGCGCAGGTCGGTGAGCACGACGTCGTAGCTGGAGGCCTGGAGCCGCTCCAGCGCGGCGGCGCCGTCCTCGGCCTCCTCGACGGCGTGCCCGGCCTGGCGCAGCAGCATGGCGGTGGTGGCCCGCATGTTGCGCTGATCGTCCACCACCAGCAGCCGGCCCCCCGGCGGAGGCCGGGGCGCCGGGGCGGGCGGATCCGTGGTGGCGCTGCTGGTGGTGGTGGGAACGCCGGGGCTGCTCATGACGCCTCCATCTCAGCCGATGCGGCCGGCCGGTTCAACCTGCGGCGCGGTGGTGAGCGGGAAGCGCAGCGCGAAGGTGGTCCCGTGCCCGGCGCGGCTGCGCACCTCGATCTCGCCGCCGTGACCGTCCAGGATCCGCTTCACCACCGCCAGCCCCAGCCCGCTGCCGCTGGCCTTGGTGGTGAAGAAGGGCTCGAAGATGCGCCGGCGCACGTCGTCGGCGATGCCGTCGCCGGTGTCCTCCAGCTCCACCAGGGCCGCCCCGCCCTCCACCCGGGCCCTGACGGTGAGCCGCCCGCCGCGCGGCATGGCCTGCACGGCGTTGGCCGCCACGTTGAGGAGCGCCTGGCGGGCCTGGCGGGCGTCGAGCGGCACGAGCGGCAGGGCCGGATCGAGCTCCCGCACCACCCGCACCGCGGTGGGCTGCTGCGCCAGCGCCGCGGTCACCGCCTCCTCCAGCAGCCGGTCCAGCCGCTCCGGCCGCAGCTGGGGCGGGGCCGGGCGGGCGAAGTCGAGCAGGTCGCCGACGATGCGGTTGAGGCGGTCGGCCTCCTCGCCCACGATGTCGAAGAGGGTGCGGGCGTCCCCCTCCGGCTGGACCAGCCGGCGCAGCGTGCCGAGGGAGTTGAAGATGACGCCGAGCGGGTTGCGCACCTCGTGGGCCACCACCGCCGACAGCTCGCCCAGCGCCGCCAGCCGCTCCTGGTGCAGCAGCCGCGCCTGGGCCTGCTGCAGGTCGGAGAGGGCCGCCAGGGCGCGGGCGTGGGCCCGGGCGTTGTCCACCGCCACCGCCAGCTGGTTGGCGACGGCGGTGGCGCGCTGCACCTCGGCGGCGCTGAAGCGGCGCGTCCGGCGGTTCTCCACGATCATGGCGGCGCCGATGGCCTTGTCCCGCACCAGCAGCGGCACCACCAGGCCGGAGCGCAGCCCGGAGAGGGCCCGCAGCGCCTGGTCGGCGCGCGGGTCCGTGGGCGCGTCGTCGAGCAGGACGGGCTCGCGCCGCTCCACGCAGCGGGCCGTGGCGCTGGCGGCGGGATCGAAGGGGAAGCGCAGGCCGAGCTGCGCCTGGCCCGGGCCGGAGACGGCCTGCACCACCAGCTCCCGGGTGGCCTCGTCGAGCAGCACCAGGTAGGCCTCCGGCGCGTCCACCATGCGCGCCAGGTTCTTCACGCCGGCGGCCAGCACCTGCTCCAGCTCGAGCGTCTCCACCAGGGAGCGCCCCACGTCCTGCAGGAGCGACAGCTCCTCGGCGCGCCGGCGCGTCTCGGAGTAGAGGCGGGCGTTGTCCACCGCCACGCCGAGCTGGCTGGCGATGGCCACGGCGCGCGCCAGCTCGGCCTGGGCGAAGCGCCGCCCGGCGCCCGGGGCCGAGATGAGCGCCACGCCGAGCGGCTGGTCGCGCACCAGCAGCGGCACCGCCAGCACCGCGCGGGCCTGGTCGCCGCCCGGGA